>CANEVK010000298.1 GCA_947442115.1 Bacteriovoracaceae bacterium
ATCTTCCGAACTAAAAGTATTAACTGAGAGTTCATCTGTTCTAAAAAATCCAACAAAAGATTTTTCAAAACGTGGTTCATTTCCATAGTTTAAAAGAGTGATGGGATGAAAATCTGGTTGTAATTTTTCAAATGTATATTCTTCCTGTGCCCTGAGAGCACAGCTAATCGTGACAACACCTACATCTGCTTCTGGGCGACTTGATGACAAGTAAATTCCCTGAGGTAATCCATCACTCTCTCGTCCACAGGGTGAATAAAATGACCCAACATAACGGGCAGGACAAAATTCACTTTGGACATTGGAGTAATGAGCCGCAATAGCCTCGGTCTTTTTTAAAGGAGATGTATAGAGATAATAGGTATCATTTAAATTTAGGCCACCAATTTCAAAGTAACCCTCTTCATCTGTGATTCCTGAAATAACTTTTCCTTCTGACCTAGAAATCAATTGAACATGTACCCCTAAGACACCTACTTTATTTCCACCCTGAACATGACCAGAAATTTTACCGTACCCTATTCCATATTTTTGTCTTATGCCTGCAAAATCATCCGCACTTAAATCGGCTTGCCCAGGAAAATGAGCATAAAACATTGTCGCATCTAAGACTTCCGTATGACCTAATCCAAGGAAGTGTCCAAACTCATGAGTCACTACATCTTTAAGATAAACACTGTTGCCAAAGCTCATTCCGGGAGATGCCTTAAAATCATAATGCTCTTCATTTAATAAAATGGTTGCTTTGTTTATTATCCCCGTTGCTCCATAGCTAACCTCCGTCACCCCAATAACAGCTGAACCATAAATTGAAAAATCATCCAAAAATTTTATTGAACTACTGGCGCTTGTATTTGGAACAATCTGAAATGTTGAAGCTAAATTCCATTCCGCTATTGAGTCTTGAATGATCTGACTCGAGTTAGAAAGAGAATGAGAGGTATTTTCAATTTTAATAGGAATCGATGGGTAATTCCATTTGAGATCTTTATCATCAACAGTTTTAGAGCTCTGATAAGACCAGACGACATTAAAAAATATAAAAAAGACTAATCCAAAATAACTCATTTCAATCCATTGAAATTAAGTCCACAACTATTTAGCTGATTTACTCACAGAAAAACGAAATATTCCTCCGGCAAAACCTAATAAGATGACCAACCAAAAAATGCTTACGATTGGTGCATCTTGATTATTTTCAACTTGCTCTGTAACAGATGCAACAGAGCGATTTTGCCTCTCAGAAGCAGGTAAGCGATCTTGTTTCAATTGATTTTCTAGTGCTCTGTCAGATTGTACGTCTACATATCGGAGACTTACCCCTTTTATGTTCTTCACGGCCAACTCAAAGTCCCCCCACTTAACTTGCCCAATCTTAGGTAGATCAGGAAATATAGAATTGACTAAAATCGTTTGATTACCAAAATTGACCATTTTATAAGAACCAAAACCAAGATTCATACCCCAATAACGATTTTTAACGTTTCGAATGAAGAGCACGACTTTCTCTCCAGTGACAAATGTTGGTACACCTTCAACTTTGACATGTTTATCACCTAATTTCCCACCAGGATAATGAACAATGACTTCATCCATACCAAACAACTCTGACTGTAAACCAACCTCTTTAGTCATTTTAAAAACCATCTGAGTGGCCAGAGTTCCATCTTCTAACTGAATTGTTTTCTTCTTGAGATAATGACCTTGCATAAGACCGTCAGATTCTTTAATTTGCTGCTCGATAGGTTGTGGCCTAAAAGTAGTGGCGTGAAGGAAGGACAAAGGCAAAAGAAGGAGTAGGAGTTTAAACACATTTTTCCTTTGAAATAACCTATAATACTTATCGGTTAAACAAGGAAAAACTTGAGTTTACTTATCCAGTTTCAAAAGATCAGTCCTATTTTTTCCAAATTGGAGTTGATAATCGGCCAAATGCTTAAAATACTGTGAAGAATCTATAATAACGACCGTATTATTTAATTGAATAAGGTCATGCAAAAAAGTCCCCAACATTTTAAGCTCTCTTTCAGATAGGCCAAATGAAAGGTTTTCAAAAATTAACAATGAGTTCTGTATCGATTTCATGAGCTTAGAAAGAAGATAGACTCTCTGCTTTTCTCCCCCAGATAGAGAGTTGAGTCCTCTATCTAACGAGAGATAATCAAGATTTAGTATTTTAAGATAGTCCCATATTCGCCTATACTTTGGGGTCAATTCTATCCTCTCTAAGACCTGACTTAAGGGCAAATTATAGGCTTCAGCAACAGTCATGACTCCATCCGAGATGTTGGCATAAAGTGGTTTAATTTTTAGTCCCTTACAATCCTCACATTCTAATATGATGTCCTCTAGATATTGCATTTCAATCACAATGGAGCCCTTCCCCTCACACTTAGAACACATACCTAAATCAGAATTGGCGGAGAAATGGCCCTCTTTTAAGTCCATGCTTTTCGAGATGGGTAATTTAAGAAAGTGCTTTCTTATAACAGTCGCAAGTTCTGTAATTGTTCCCACGGATGAGCGAGAGGTAAATCGATTGAGTTCTGAAGAAATAATAATCACATCATCGAATTTAATTGGGGACTTTACACTTTTAACTTTAAATTCAACTTCATCTAACCATTCATGGTTGATTTTATAATAAATTGAATTGGCCATAACTTTGATTAAATTTGCCGTTTTTCCACATCCTGAAGGTCCAGTGACCCAGGTCATTTCCTGGATAGGGATTTTAAAATCAAAATACTTTTTACCATAAATTTCGGGCCCTAAGACCTCCAGTAATTGCTGCGTTTTTTGTTTCCTTACTTTCTTTTCCCAATTAATAATTTCTTTTTTTGCAAAATATGAGTGAGGTAATCCTTGGTAAATTATTTCGCCCCCACCTTTTCCAGATGTAGGCCCCATCATAATTAAGAAATCAGAATTCTTTTGTAGATATTCGGAGTGATCAATTAAAATGACTGTATTGCCCTGATTAATAATATTTCGCAAACTATCCAAAAGCTTTTTCAATTCAATTTCACCTAATCCAAGGCTAGGTTCATCTAAAACAAAAAGACTATCTACACCTTTAAAGCTTAGATATTTGATAAGGAGTAATCGTTGATATTCACCGGCGGAAAGAGTCTTGGCCTTGCGTAATAAGCAAAGATGATTGAGACCCATTTCAGAAGCAATATTTAATTTCTCAGTAATGTCGTTATAAAGTCGAGATTCATGTGAATCCTGTTTAAAAGATTTATGTTTAAACAATTCAAGGGCCTCTGCAACGCTTAAATTCATGATTTGGTGAAGCCCCCACAGTTTTCCGCCAAAGCTAATTTTATAATGATGAACATCCTCATTAATTCTTGATGAAGAACAAACAGTACAAGGAATTTCTTTTTGCAAATTTCTTATATAAATACGAACTGAGGGTTTATATCTTTTACTCTCAAGATACGATTTAAGTTCTCCATACCCTGGGTAGTCTCCATCTCCATCATCGAGAATTTCAAAAAAATCTTTAGGTAATTTTTTAATAGGAATATCGAGAGGGTATTTTTTCTTTTTGGCAATTTTAAGAATCTGCTCATAGGCAAACTGAAAAGGAGCATAGTTAAGAAGGAGAAGACCTCCCTCATTAATAGATAGGTCCTTA
>CANEVK010000299.1 GCA_947442115.1 Bacteriovoracaceae bacterium
AAAAAGCCCCGTAAAAATAACTCTGCCTTGGGTACCCAGCGCCTCTCTAAGGGGAACAAGAAGAAACTCTGAAATGGCGGAAGAATATGTATAACAAACCCCAAAAGAGACAACGAGTATAATCAAGGTTCTGATTAACCTTGATCTCAGCTCCTCTAAGTGTTCCATAAAAGACATTTCTTTCATTTGATTATCATAGCGATTAAAGAATTTTCTGTCTTATCTTTTCTGATTTTCAAGGTAGAATAGATCCATGAAATGCCTAGTCATATTTTTTTTAATTTTCACGACTTCAAATGCTTTCGCCGTAAAAGATGAGCGATCACTACTCAAATGCCTTGGAGCTGAGGAGAAAAAATTTCACCTTAAAAAAGAAACTGGCCCTCGCTATGATCTTAACCAAAGACTCATATCGGAGATGATTCAAATTCCAAAGGCTGAGCTTTCAGTTGAGTCCTTTGAGGATATCTGTCAAAAATCAGAATCACCTTCTTGGCGGTTACTTGAACTGGCCCTGACAAAAGGTCAAAGTGTCTTTGAAGTTCCTGCTCAAATAACAGGTACCCAAAGAGAGGTCGCCCAGGGAATGATTTTAGATTTCATTGAAGTAACAAGTGAAATATTTCTTAATCTTCTGACTCAAATTCAATCATTGGCACCGACTCCACATTGTCTAGAACAAGAGATCCCTGAAATAACTAACTTGATGAGTGATATTAAACATCTTCAAGAGGATGTTGATATTAAAAAAATTTTTTCAGGCCGGGATCAAAAGATCTTTGAAAAGTTAAAAGATTATTCACTGGCCTTTAAGCGTTGTCAGGAACGGGCCAAAAAGAAATTAAGATCAGGATCTAAACCAGCAGCTAAAAAATCCTGAAGCTCCTCACCAATTTTTTCCAGCTCTTTCTGATTGGCGTCTTTATTATACTCAATAACAATCTGATCGCCCTTAAAGCTTTTAATTTCCATTTTCCAATCTTCAGCATGGGGAAAACACTTTAATAGATAGTCCATTTCAAGAAGCCACTTCGCCCTAGGCCTATCTTTAAAATAACGATGCTCTGTTGATATCTTCTTAATTTCAAGCCAACGCTTCAACTGAGTAAGGCATGATCGACACCCCATGGCCGCTTTGGTGGCTTCACTTAAACCACTGACTGTGGGGTCTGGAGTTTCTTTAATATAGTTTAAGACGTCATTTTCTCTCACGCCAAAGCATCGACAAACAAGTGAACTAGAAGGTTTATAGTGATAGTCTTTACCTCGATAAATATCCAGAGCAGCATGCAGTAACTCTAAGGGGTAAAAGACGATTTGGTTTTCCTCTTCTTGATAAAGATCCCAAAAAAATTGATCATTTTTAAAAGTCTCTTCCCAATAAGTTCTTCCCAATTGGAGAAGATCGCTTAAATGCTTGCCTTGAATACCGGAGCATAATGAACCAAGCCACGGATTGATGGTCCCAGCGTAAGAAGCTTCAACTAAAATATCTTGAGAATTAAATTTGAGATAAAGAGCATGGTCACGATTTCCTAGATGAACCTTGACTGAAGGATTCTCTAGAGCGTGACAATGGATTCCATCGAAGTAATCTTTAAAGCTTATCATCTTCCGCAGTCCAATCATCTGGGGAAAAAGTCGTCATAATTTCATGGCCGGCTTCAGTAATACAAATCGTATGTTCAAATTGTGCTGACCAAGACTTATCCTTAGTTACCACTGTCCATCCATCTTCCAAAACTCGGCAGTGGCGCTTACCAATATTAATCATCGGTTCAATGGTGAAAGTCATACCGGGTCTCATCTCGATTCCCGTTCCTTTTTTACCAAAATGGGTGACCTGGGGCTCTTCGTGAAAAACCCGCCCAATACCGTGTCCACAATACTCCTGGACGACAGAAAAGCCATGGCCATGGGCCATTTCCTCAATAACAGCTCCGATGTCACCTAGCCTCGCTCCAGGTCTACAAACAGAGATTCCGGCCATGAGACATTGTTGAGTCACTTCAACTAATTTTTTTATTTCTGGTTTAACTTCACCAACAAAAAATGTGGCATTGGTATCGCCATGGAAACCTTTGTAAATAGTTGTGACATCCAAATTAACAATATCCCCATCCTTTATAAATTCTTTTGGGCTAGGGATTCCGTGGCAGATGACCTCATTTCGAGAAGTACAAAGGGAAGCTGGAAAACCATGATAATTTAAAGTGGCCGGAATTCCCCCGCGATTTAAGGTGTAGGCATGACACATATCATTAATATCTTGGGTACTCATCCCTATTTTGAGATTTTTGCCTAAGAAATGAAGAGTCTTGGCAGCCATTTTACAGGACTCTTTCATGATTTCAATTTCACGAGAAGATTTTAGAGTTATCATAGTACACACTTATACACTTTTGAGGTCAGTTAAGCTAGGTTCAAACAATGAAAAGCTTTAATGTTATGAGACTTAATTCATCTCCTTACCATGGCGAGCATTTCGCTCAAATTGAGATGTCTAGGCTTAATCAAATTCCTGGTATTACTTATAAATCCTTCAAACCAGACCCCACATCAGATCGACTGATTCTGATCACGAACACCCATTCAAAACTCTCTCAACTCCCACACGGTCTACTTGAAAAGACTGAGCTTATAGTCCACTCAAATTCTGGCTATGATCATTTCAATCAAGACCAAGGACTGTGGTGGAATATTCCAGTCATTGTAGGCCATGAAATTAGAGCACAGGCCGTGGTTGAATATTATCTATCCTGTCTGACAACTGGTCTATCTGATCTCCCCCAGCATCTCTCTTGGGATAAGAGCAGGAATTGGCAACGCCCACTGATTAAAGATGAATCCATCCTCATTTTCGGTGGTGGACACATTGGTCAAAAAATTTACACGATCCTTACGGCCTTAGGGGCGAATGTAAAAATCATAGATCCTTTTATTCCAGGAGCCATTAAGAACTGGAATGAAATTAAACTTAAGGATTACAAAGTCGTTCTTATTTGCTGCAGCTTAAATAGCACGAGCCATCACCTTCTCAACGATGCCTTTTTTGAAAAAGCACACCCAGAACTTCTTCTCGTGAATGGGGCCAGAGGAAAAATGGTGGATGAAAAAGCACTTAGGGAATTTCTTCAATTTAATCCCAAGGCCTTTGCCTTTCTAGATGTGTTTGAAGAAGAGCCTTTCTCATCATCTTGGATCAATTTTCCTCAAGTATGGAAAACAAGCCATATCGCTGGAGTTTATTCTGCTCTAGACGAAGCTATCATTCATTTTGAAGAGAAAATTATTAGGGACTTTTTAAATATGGATTTAATTTTATTTAAGGATAAATACTCAAAACAGTTGCTCCAAAATAAATGGGTTCAAGGAGAACTTATCTGAAAAATTTAACTCAACTTCTTACGCTTCCGGGTGATGGAGTCTTTACTGTCCAGACGGCCAAAGATAAAAAAGAAAATTTATTACAAAATTACTATCAAACAAAATCGCCCTTGAAGGCCAAATTAAAATGGGAAAAAATTCTACAGGCCCTTACTGAAGAATTGCCTATGATTCTTGGAATTCCTTCGGACAATGGTGGAGGTATTCAACGGGGTGCAAATTGGGGTCCTCTCGCCATAAGAGAGGAAATAC
>CANEVK010000300.1 GCA_947442115.1 Bacteriovoracaceae bacterium
CATCTCTCTTTCTCAATTTAAAGGCAAGCTTTTACTTATCGTCAATGTCGCCAGCCAATGTGGCTTTACTCCCCAATATAAGGGGCTAGAAGACTTGTTTAAAAAACACAAAGGCGAAGTCGTTGTGTTAGGTTTTCCCTGCAATCAATTTGGCAAACAAGAGCCAGGAAATGCAGATGAGATTAAGAACTTTTGCTCTCTAAAATATGACGTTACCTTTCCCCTTTTCTCTAAAATCAATGTCAATGGTGATGATGCTTCTCCCCTCTACAAATACTTAAAACAAATGCGCCCTGGACTCCTAGGCACAGAGGCCATTAAATGGAACTTTACAAAGTTTCTCGTGACAAAAGATGGTGAGGTCATAAAGCGCTACGCACCAAATGATACTCCTGATTCCATCAGTAAAGAAATTGAGTCCTACCTTTAGATAAAGTAATTTAATCAAGCTCATAACAGATTATTTTTTTGCTCCTTCAGAGTACAATAATTTTATTTTCACTCTAAGGAGCCGCTATGCTTTATCAAGGTTCAGCTTTCCGTGCTGAAATGCTACCCCAAGGAATAATTAAACTTGTTTTTGATCTCAAGGATCAATCTGCAAACGTCTTTAATGCCCTTTCATTAAAAGAATTAGGCGAAGCTCTTGCGGTTATTAAAAATCAACAGGCCCGAGGTCTTCTTTTGATGTCAGGAAAGCCAGGTGGATTTGTTTTTGGTGCGGATGTCACTGAATTTTTAGATCACTTTAAAAAAACTGAAAGTGAATTAATTAATTGGATTGGCAGTATTAATTCTATTTTCTCTGGCTACGAAGATCTTCCCTTCCCAAAAGTTGCACTCATTAATGGATTTGCTCTGGGTGGAGGTTGTGAAATTACTTTGACTATGGATTATCGTTTGGCCTCTCCGAAAGCGGCGATCGGACTACCAGAAACAAAACTCGGTATTATTCCTGGTTGGGGCGGAACAGTTCGTTTACCAAGACTTATTGGCGCTGATCATGCCATTGAATGGGTCTCAGGTGCTAAACACTATAAAGCAGATGAGGCCCTAAAATTTGGTGCGATTGATGGGATAATCGAAGAAAGCAAATTAGAGGAAGCTGGAATTAAATTAATTGAGAAATGTCATTCAGGAGAATTAAACTGGCAACTTCGCGCTCAAGAAAAAAAATCTCCGCTAAGACTTGATAAAATTGAATCCATGATGAGTTTTGATGGCTCAAAGGGCTTTGTGGCAGCCCTGGCCGGACCAAATTATCCCGCTCCCGTAAAAGCGGTTGAGGCCATGCAAAAAGCTTCTCGCATGGACCGTGAGGGAGCCTTAAAAGTTGAAGCCGAAACTTTTGCCATTTGTGCAAAAACAAAAACGGCTGAGTGTTTAGTCCAGGTGTTTCTCGGTGATCAGTACTTAAAGAAAGTCTCTAAGAAAGTAACAAAGAATGCTGAACCAACAAAGATCGCTGCGGTTCTTGGAGCAGGCATCATGGGCGGAGGTATCGCCTATCAATCATCTTCTATGGGTGTTCCTGTACTCATGAAAGACATTAAACAAGAACAACTTGAACTTGGAATGAATGAAGCTACCAAGATTCTTAATAAAGAAGTTGAAAGAAAAAAGATAACGGCAGAGAAAATGGGAAAAATCATTTCTCAAATCACACCGACACTTTCTTATGCCGATTTTAAAGAAACACAATTTGTTGTAGAAGCTGTTGTTGAGAATGAAAAAGTCAAAAAGATGGTTCTCGCCGATGTGGAAAATGTCACTTCAGAGAAAACCATTCTGGCTTCTAACACGTCCACCATTTCAATTACAAAACTTGCCGAAGCCCTGAAGCGACCTGAGCAGTTTTGTGGGATGCACTTTTTTAACCCTGTTCATCGTATGCCACTAGTGGAAATTATTCGTGGGGCAAAAACTTCTGAAGCCACTATTGCCCAAGCTGTTAATTATGCCAATCAGATGGGAAAAACTCCCATCGTTGTTAATGACTGCGCAGGCTTTCTTGTAAATAGAATCCTCTTTCCTTACTTCAAAGGCTTTGTCCATTTGGTCGAAGATGGAGTTGATTTTCAAAAAATTGATAAAGTCATGGAAAAATTTGGCTGGCCTATGGGACCGGCGTATCTATTAGATGTTGTCGGTATTGATACTGGTGTTCATGCCACTCACATTATGGCCTCGGCTTTCCCAGACCGCATGGGCTATTCTTCTAAAACCGCCCTTGATGTGATGTTTGAAAATAAGCGTTTTGGTCAAAAAAATGGTCTTGGCTTTTATGAGTATGAAATCGACAAAAAAGGAAAACCTGTTAAAAAAGTTAACCCTTTAGTTTATGAGCTGATCAAACCTGTTCAGACCAAGCAAATTGAAATTTCAGATGAAGATATTGTGATGAGAATGATGCTCCCTATGATTATTGAGGCTTCTCGTTGCTTAGAGGACCGTATTGTAGAAACTCCTGTTGAAGTTGATATGGGACTTCTCCTCGGTCTAGGATTTCCTCCATTCAGAGCAGGGGCCTTGAAATATGCTGACTCCGTTGGCTTAAAGAAATTAGAAGAGGAATCAAAAAAATATCATCACATTGGTGGGAAAACATATGTTTTCACTCCATACATGAGTGGTATGGCTTCAGAAAATAAAACTTATTATTAAGAGGTAATCATATGAAAAATGCAGTCATTGTTGATGCAGTAAGAACCCCTATGGCCAGATCTAAAGCTGGGGCCTACAGAAATATTCGTGCAGAAGAACTTTCGGCCCATCTCATGCGCGAAATTTTGAAACGTAACCCTAATGTCAACTCAGGTGAAATTGAGGACATTATCTGGGGTTGCGTTCAACAAACTTTAGAGCAATGTTATAATATCGGCCGTAATGCAGCTTTATTAACTGACATCCCTAAAACTGTTTCTGCGCAAACAGTGAATCGACTTTGTGGATCCTCTATGACAGCGATTCATATGGCGACTCAAGGTATATGGTCTGGACAGGGTGAATTTTATCTCTGTGGTGGAGTTGAGCACATGGGACATGTCCCTATGACTTATGGAGTGGATTTTAATCCGGGCCTGGCGAAAACCACCTCCAAAGGTGCGGGCTCAATGGGACTCACGGCCGAACTCTTAGCACGCATGCATGGAATTACTCGCCTTCAACAAGATGAGTTTGCCACCCGATCACATCAAGCCGCTCATGAAGCAATTCTAAAAGGCAGATTTAAAAATGAAATCATCCCAACTCCAGGACATGATGATTTAGGTATTCCGTCGATGATTTCAATTGATGAGGTCGTTCGTCCTGAAACAAGTGTCGACACTCTTGCAAAACTACCTGCGGTCTTTGATCCAAAAAATGGAACAGTCACGGCAGGTAACTCTTCTGCACTCTCTGATGGAGCGTCTTGCGTAATGATTATGAGTGAAGATCGGGCCAAAGCTTTAGGTCTTAAACCTCTGGCAAAAATAATTTCCATGGCCGCCACAGGGTGTGAACCTTCGATTATGGGATTTGGCCCAGTCGCTTCCACACATAAGGCCCTCCATAAAGCTGGTCTTAAGCTGGATCAAATTGACATTATTGAGCTTCACG
>CANEVK010000301.1 GCA_947442115.1 Bacteriovoracaceae bacterium
GATGAATATAAAAGTATTCTTGAAAATGAAGGCCCGGTCAAAGTGATTAAGAAGAAATCCCAGAGGAAAGCTGCTTAAGAGGAAATTTTTAGCGTAGCCGTTTCACGATCGCCAGATAGAATGGTCCCCAACCCGTATTATCAGGCAAGACCTGCCAACCAAATTCTGTAGGCTCTCCAAAAGAGAATTCTTTTCTGATGAGTTCGAATCGGCCTGGTCGTTTAGCGTAGAGTTTACGAATAATGTCATCATTTTCTAATTGTGAAAGTGCACAGGTCGAATACACAATCATGCCGCCTACTTTGACAATATCCAAAGCTGAGGCCAGCATGGCAAACTGAGTGATAGCAATGGCCTTCGTACGTCCAGGGGCCCAAAGCGCTAGTTCTTTTGAATCTTCCAGGACATGTCTTTCTGAAGAGCAAGGGGCATCTAATAAAACTTTATCATACATACTTTTTTGATACAGACTCCACTTCGTGGCATCGTATGATGTGACAGTGAGATTTTTTTGTTCTGTTTTGGGAATATAACTATCAAAGATTTGATGAATTCGAGCTCTTCGGGCAGCCGATCGATCATTTGAAATAAGCAGTCCCTGCCCTTTAAGTTTTATGGCACAAAGTAAACTTTTCCCGCCTGGAGCTGCACATAGATCAACCACTTTTTCGCCAGGTTGAATATCCAAGGCTTCCACAGGAAGTATGCTCGCAGCATCTAAGAGATAGTAATTAAGATAACCATGATGAGTCGCTTCTGGTCTTGGGAAGATATCTTTCACATCATGATCAAAAGACACCCCACTCACAGTCAGAGGTACTTCCAAAAATTTAAAGTGTGACCAAGGGTTTATGACAGCAACATGTTTTTTAGGTGCTAGTAAAGCATCTTTAATGGCCGGCCACCGGTCGCCATACATCTTTTGGTAGAAGTCATTAAACCCATCTGGGCCTTTTAAAGGATTCATAAAAATATTCTATCAGAGTTTAAAAAATGAGTTCATGACTTTTCATAAAATATTTAAAAGTTCCTTGCTCAACTTTTGTTCTATTAGACAAACTGACCCCATCGTTTAAAATATGAATAAAAAAGGGTCCGCTCATGAGACTACTCTTCATCATTTTGAGTTTCTTTCTCACGTGCAACCTAGGGGCAAAAAATATGACTAAAGAGATTGCGACACTGGCCGGTGGATGTTTTTGGGGAATGGAAGACATTATCAGGTCTCTACCAGGTGTGACGAATACCACTGTTGGCTACACAGGTGGATCCATAGAAAATCCGACCTACAACATTGTTAAAATAGGCACCTCCAATCATGCCGAGGCTGTAGAGGTGGAATTTGATCCAAGCAAGATCTCTTATGCCGAATTATTAAATTATTTCTTCCGTATGCATGATCCTACAACGCTAAATAGACAAATGAATGATATTGGAACTCAATATCGATCTGCGATTTTTTATCATTCTGAGAATCAACAAAAGACTGCTCTTGAAATGATAAAAAAAGAGCAGTCATCAGGCAGATGGAAAAACCAAATTGTTACCCAGGTTGTAAAGGCGAGTAAGTTCTACCCAGCAGAGGACTATCATCAGGATTATTTAAAGAAAAATCCCAATGGATACACTTGCCACTGGTTAAGAGATTAGTTTCTCGTAAAAAACCAACATAGTGGTCTCAAACCTCTATGATCACCATTCTTTTGATGACAGGCACCAGTGGTTTCCTCATCATCATCGAAATCTATCATTTCAGAAACTGTGCAGAGAGCACCATTGAAATAAGTATCTAGTCGGCATTGAGCATAGGGATGCAAGTAATTCATCGCCCTAACAATTAATGTATCGGGAGTATCAAATTTAGGTTCAATGGAATCATGATCAAGGTCTTGAATCATAAGAGCTACTGATCTACCGGCAAGACCCATTCTTTGACAGAGAATTTGCTGATCAATATTTTTAAAACTTTGTTCACACTGGGATTTTAGATGAGAAGGAATCTCGAGGCCTTCAAGAGCTTTTTTATTATCAGCTTGTGACCAATAACGACGCAAGCATTTCATTGTTGCATAATAATCGGCCTGACCCTCAGCACTTGACCAACGATTGGTGCTCTTTTTTGGATACCCGCCAAAATGATGGCCAAGTTCATGGCACAGGGTTGCGACAAGACCATCTTCCGTAATCGCTTTATGTCGGGCAAGACCTCCATAAATAGTGATATAGGCCTTATCATCAACTTTTTCAGCAAAGGCATTTACGGTATTGGATGCCCATGATCCGATGACCACTAACTCTCTATTTTCATTATCAAGCATAGGGAGAAAAAATTTTTCAAATTTTTTAAGTGCCCCCTTGAATTGTTGTTCAGTCATATCATTAGCTAAAATGGAGGTTTCAGGAATGTTGATTTGCTTTGTAAATTTCATCCCCCCATCACAGGCCAATGAATAAGGTCCAGTCATTAAAACAAAAACAAGAAAGAAAAATTTCATGCATCCCTCGAAAAAAAATAGAATCTATTAAATTTTTTCAACTTTGGGGTGAAAAGTAAATCGATCATTTAAAATGCGGAATGTATGGAATTGTTTTATTGTGAACCAAATAATCTTTAAAAAATTTTTGACTCTCCGAATCTAAGGTTCTGAATTCTATACCGATTTGGGTTCTATTTGAATTAATCCCATGCTCAACCCAGCGTATAGCGCCAGACCCCTTTAAAATCTTGTCCATTAGCTGAATTGAAAAATTAATCTCTCGATCAATCTGGGTCTTATGCAAACTGTTACTCAAGTAGAAAGCACATCCACCGCGTCCTAGAGCAAAAACATTATTTTGAACTGCGTCCTTTAAATTATTATTAATCTCAAATATAAACTCAGTCATATTATTCGAATCAAACAATGGCCAATTTGGGCCATTATTTTTGAGCAGTCTACTCGTTAATAGAATTAAATCTTCTAGCCTAAATGGCTTCACTAAAAAACCCTCTGCGCCCAAATCATAGATATCTTGAATGGGAACATCGGTATAACCAGAAATAAGGATCATGGGTGGATAGAAGGCATTTTTATCTTTCATGTACTTCAAAAGGTCTATACCTGTTCTAAAGGGCATACGAACATCTGAGATAACAATATCAATTGGATTATTAGATAATACTGAAATAGCCTTTTCAACAGAGTCGGCCTGAAAAACATTGGCCCCTTCTAATTCAAACTCCGAACTTATGATTTCAAGTAAATCAGGCTCGTCATCGATTATCAGTATTTGTTTTTGATTTAGCTCCAAGTCTTCCATCCTAGGATTCTAATAAAATGTTGGAGGAAAATCTTGTTCAAAGGAAAATCTTTTGAAAAATTAAGATTCATTTAAGGCTTGAAAACTACCAAAAGTAGTATCGTGCACCAAAGACTAAATGGAGATCGATACCAGAGCGTCCTATGAAATCAAGCACAGGCGCCGTTTCAATAAAAAAGTCAGATGTATCTTTTTGTCTATAGAGAACTCCGATGGGAATACGTGCACCAATTTGTATAGCGTCACTAAATTTCATCCTCCCGCCAAGGCCACTATAAAGATCTAGAGGGTA
>CANEVK010000302.1 GCA_947442115.1 Bacteriovoracaceae bacterium
GAAGCAGAGCTTTTCTCAAAAATTCAATTTGAACTTATTCAAAGATACTCTGTTGAACCTGGGCTAGCTTCAGAGATGGCCTGGGATTTCATTGAGGTCCTCAGTGCAGTTGATGGTAACGTGGAAATTTTCGAGAAATATTTTCTGCAATAAATATTTCTCTTCAGTTAAACAACAAATTGAAATGGATCTTTTAACTCCGCGCGAATGATCGGAGGCATGAATTTCTTTTTCATTTTTTTACATAAGGAGTTTTTATGGTATCTGATCAGGATCTCTGGATTAGTCGATCATTGCTTATTTTTATGGGGAGCTTTATCTTTTTTAGTATTATGGGTGCTATCTAGAATAGATAGGCCTCTAATAACTCCTTTGAAATCCCCTGTTTTTGAAACTGTGGTGCTAAAATAAAATGTTTAATAACAATATGATTTTTAAACAATACACCACACAACTGATTTTTAAGGAAAATAAATTTAATGTTTTGGTCGTCAAATGTCTTCCAATCTAATTTGTCGTTAGATTCTTTGAGCATGGTTTCTAGTTGAGATTCATCCCCATGAGTAAAATCTCGAAACTGGAAACCATGCTTTTTCACAGTGAATCCAAAGGGACAATGTATACAGGCAGAACGACAACAAGTTCCTTTGTTTTTTAGAAAATCACTCGTAAAAACGACAAATCCATCAGGGTTTATATAGCTCAGTTCCTTATTATTCATTTTTCGACTATAATATTAAAATGATCATCTGGCCCTTACTAATAAGTCTTTACACGGTCGCTTTTACTCAAGATATCGCCATTGAAGAGTACTGCTTCTCTAGTACAGACAGAATGACTCAAGTCTTGCATCGGCTTAAATTTATACTCGTCCCTTCAGATGAAATTCAAAAAACTGAACGCTGTGCCACAATAAAAAGTTCTCCCCATCGTCGTGAACTTATTCAGGGCTATTTGAGAAAATTAGAGCCTGAGGTTCAAATAAATTTTTCCTCAGCAGAAATTAAAAGAGACCCATGCCGATTAAAGGTCGAGAGGATTAAAAATCTAAAAAATGAGACGACTGCAGTAGATGGTAACCTTCAAATAAATGGAGTTTCGGTAGCTGCCTCAAATCAACTCAAGTCTCAAGAAAGCACTGAAGTTATGTCTATTCAAACACTCCAAGACTTTGAACTGAACGTACAGCAAAACGTTATAAAAGGGACCTGTAAGGCGTTAACACCTGGGCGCTACGAAATCTCACTGGAGGTTCGTAAAGATGCGCCAAACCTCTATCCCCAGCTCCCACCGGGGACAATAATCAATCAGGCCAACCTTCCCTTACCTAAAAATCAAGAGACCTCAAAATTAATGACCACACTGCAACTCTCGACGGGTCAAAAGATTGAGATAGGAAGACTCATTAAGGATCTCAAAGAAAAAAATAAGGGAATTGATTTGGCTTCAGGAGTAGAGGCAAATCAAATGAGAGATGAATCATCTGAGCAAGTCTTTATAAGCTTAGAGTGATCATTTTCTTACCCGATCTTACACTAAGATTTTTTCAGAAAGCTACTCCAAGCAAATAAGTTTACTCATTTTCTGTCGTGAGCTAATCATAAATCTGTCAGTTTTGCCCCTTGCTCAAAGTAATTTGTGGCATTATGACTCCTATTTATTTTGTTTTATCACTGTGAAGCAATGATTAATATTAGACACTTGGCCATACCATTCAAGATGATTTGAGTTTGGCACTACGGTTGCTCTTAAGCTTGTCAGCAGAGGGAGATGAACTCCAAAAATCATTCAAAAAAATGTCCCAGGACAGATGAAATTAACCACTTGATCTGCCCCATAATTTCCCCGCCCACACACATCACCGTTCCTTCCTCTGCAGGTTATTCCAAAAATAAAAAAGGCCCTCACTGAGGGCTTTTTTTATTGGTGTCAAAGCCTACCTAGCGGTATCGAAGCGCTCCCCAAAGGGTCAGCCTGGCCCTAACTTCAAGGCCAACCTTACCAAAATTTAGGGGGTTAAAGACTAATGGGAGTTGGCATTCTTTATGCTTTAAACATTCTTGAGCTGAGGGTGATGAACTCCACAAAAGTTCCAAAAAAGATCACCGGAATTTGAACCTAAACCAATTCAAATTTCTCCCCCATCCGCCAACCACACTCACTGTTCCACTCTCAGCAGGTTTATTCAAAAAATCTAATTTTTTAGCCATTCAAAAAGATGATAATGTTCCCCAGACATCCCTAAAGATTCATACACTCTTTGAGCTTTAAGATTCGACTTATCGACATATAATCTTAGTCCTCTTAAGTCTGAGCTTTCTTCAACCATCTCTTTGAGGTGAAGATAAAGTTTTTTAAAGATACCTAATTGACGAAATTTTTCTAAAACATAAACAGAATGAATCCAAAGGACTGTTCCGTTCCTCCAATCACTCCATTCTGGAATAGTCAGTAGGCAACCCACCACATGACCATCAGACTCTGCGATCCAGTATTTTCCCTTAGAAGGATCATCAAAAACGGCACTTACACCTTTAATGACCGTCGCATGATCTAACTTCAATGTTTCAGTTTCAAACGCCATGCGGATTTGAAAATCAGCGATGGTTTCAATATCAAAAAGTAGTCCAGGGCGAATGGATATATTCATTATTTAAGCACTCCCCGAACACGTTTAGAAAATTCTCTTACCGCTTCATTAAGTGATAAACCTTGATCTATATAACTTCTTAGTTCTGCGGCCTGCAAATAATCACTCATTTGATCACCTGGATCGCCTTGAGTTCGAACTGGAGCAACTCCAGAAGCTTCAAATTCATCAGCAAACTTATTGAGTTCCTCGACACGATATTTTTCAGCAAGATCTTTTATTGATTTGATATCCATAAATTAAACCTTCATTTTCTTAACAAAATCTCTAAAAACATCTTCTTTAGTCACATTAATCAGATCCAAGGGTTCACCATTTTTAAAACACCCAACAGATGGCAATCCAGGTAGCTCAAGACTTCCTTTGATTTTAGGATTTTTCTCAACATCAATTTTAAAGATCTTAACACCCTCTTCATTGGCCACACGCTCAAACATCGGAGCGGCCATACGACAAGATCCGCACCAAGAGGCATAAAAATCGATAAGAACTAATTCTTCTTTCTCTATAATTTCGAAAATTGTGTCATCATTCAATTCCAACATGTTGCCCTCTTTAGTTTAATATAATTCTTAATGAGTCTAATGATAATTCAGCTTTATCCATGGCCTTCATCATAGAGTCGCGATTAAATTTAAGCAGTAAGATTTCAGTTTCTGAGACTGTAGGATTAATTTTTCTCAGGGCCTCTAGGCGTTGAATCTCTGAATTCATTTGAGAAAGCATCTCATCACGAAATTTATCCTTATACTGCTTGGCCCTCGCGAGGCAAAGTTCTCGACCTTTCTTAATACATTCCTTCAAAAAATCTTTGGGTAGTTCTTTGAGTTGTGTTCTTTTTTCTTGAGAAAGTGTCTCTGTACCTTCATCAATGAATTTTTTAGGAATTTTCTGAGTTAAGTCACTAAATTGAGTATTCATGAGAACTCTTAATGGA
>CANEVK010000303.1 GCA_947442115.1 Bacteriovoracaceae bacterium
TCACTTGATTCTCTTTAATGACTTTAATTTGTTCCGTTTTATTTTTAGCGAGCTTACCCCAAATGAGAAGACTGCCTCTAGATGCAAGAGATGATGAGTCTTCTTCATCAAGGGAGATCACATACTTTTCTAATTGAGAAACTTGGCCAAATCCATTAAGAAGACCCTGAAGTTCTCTCAGTTGAGGGGCCTGAGTCTGAACATGCTGCCACTCTGGAGAACTCATGCCTATGGTCGCTTCTTTGGCCGCAGCATACTCATAAGTAAGGTCTGCATTCATGATGGTGACTTTGAGCAGTTTAAAAAAATCAAGCTGTAAACTTAAAGTGGCCCCCACGCTAGTAGATGTTTTTGATTTGGTTGAGAGACGAATTCTCTCTGCCGTCAGATCTTGGACTTGATTATGCTGAACGGCGACCATGTTTTGGTAAGCAAATTGGGCCAAGACTCCACCTGAAAAAGAAAAGCCATAGTAAGGTGGAGTTGTGATCACTCCGCCTGCACTTACTGTCCAATCATCTTGTCTCTTGATGATTTCTTCATGATTCATGCGTGAAATAGAATTTGGATTTAACTTAAGAAAAGGTAAAAAAAGTTTTGTGAAATCCGCCCGCAAGCCCTCTTGGTAAGAATTCGCATAATGATAATAAGTATAAACTCTTTTGAAAGTTAGACCGGCAAAGGCGCCAATCTCAGTAGCACTCATGCTCGTGATGCCTGCTTCGTTGGTTTTTTCAAGAAAACTTGTCGCTTCAATATCAAAGGTAAATGTATCTTGAATAAGCCAGTTACTTCCAAATAGATTGGGAGTGACTTGTCTATCGGCAAAGACATGGACAACACCATAGGGCTTTTGCCAACTAAAGCCTGATAGGTTTTGAGTTCCTAAGTTAAATTGGCGATTAAGAAAATCCAGCTGGGTAACTTCTCTTAATCCAATTTCACGATGGGCACTTTCAAGATGATGCCGAATTTGTTCCAGCAAGGGAGATTCCGCTCCGTCAGTTGGAAAAGGATCATTAAAATCACCCGCACCAGTGTTGGCCCCTAAAAGTACTGTGCGCATTCTGTTAGAAAATTCATCCTTAACCACACCTCCGGCCCCTAAAAGTGATTTGGCCCCATAAGGTGAAGCGCTTTTCAATTTAGGTTGAGTGAGATATTGTTCGAATTGAGAAGATAATTTTACATGATTAAAATCACTCGCCAATGCAGTGATCGACATCATAGTGAGGATGAGTATCCAACCTTGGATCATAGGGAGCTCCCTAAAGCCTTCAGTGGCCTTATGGATACCTTTTCGTCATCTCACGGCAGAAAACTTAATTTTCAGAGAGGAAGTTAACCCTTTGAAATTATTTTTCGAGAATTAAATTTCAACGAGTTAATAAAGAAAATAGGAAAGTCCGATGGATCAGCATCAGTTTCAAAAGTTTCGCGAACTCCTTGATGAAAGTTACCAGTGGCCTGATTATTATGAGTTCAAATTTATCGTTAAAATTGATGATAAGGACCAAATTTTAAACAAGCTTTCTGGCTACACTATCGTGGAAACTCCGTCTAAAAAGGGCAACTATATTGCCATCAGTGCCCGCAAGCTCATGAAAAGTACTCAAGAAGTTTTGGATGTTTACGATGTAATGAGTACAATTAAGGGTATTATCAGCCTCTAAAAGGTCGACCATGAAATACAAGACAGCTTTAGTTCTCGCGGGTGGTGCTTTTGGAACTTCTCTAGGATTTGTCCTGGCCCAAAATTTCAAAAAAGTGATCATCAAAGTTCGCTCGCAAGAGATCTATGATGAGATTAATCGGGGAGAAAACTCAACTTATCTCCCTGGGCAAAAATTGCCGAGCTCACTTAAAGCGGCCCTTTCTTGGGAAGAAGTAGAGTCCTTAGTTGAAGGTGATATTGAACTAGTCATCTCTGGACTTCCGATGGCCGCGATTGATGATTTTTGTCTGACTCATCGGCACGAGATGTTGAAGTTACTTGATAAAGGAATTCCTCTTGTGAGTCTGGCCAAAGGAATTGATCACGAGACTTTAAAATTACCGGATGAAATTTTTAAAACGCATTTTGAAACTTATCGTTCTCAGCTGATGTACTTATCAGGGCCATCATTTGCTAAAGAAATTTTGGATAAACAAATTACTATCGTTTCTCTTGCTGGAGAGGATAAATCCAATCTACTTTCGGCTTGCGACATGTTAGGAACCCCATTTTTTAAAGCTCTTCCTACAACTGATGTGAAGGGAGTTCTTCTCGGTGGCTCTCTTAAAAACGTCATCGCTATCGCTGGTGGGATTATGGAAGGACTTGGTTATAACCATAATACCCGCGCCGCTCTGATCACGCGTGGAATTGTGGAGATGCTGAGGTTTGGGCAATACTTTGGGGCAAGACCTGAGACGTTTTATGGCCCTTCAGGAATGGGAGATCTCATCCTGACGACGACGGGTGAACTTTCGAGAAATAAATCATTTGGAATTGAAATTGCTAAAGGCAGAAGTCCAGAGGATGTGATTAAGGCAACAAAATCCGTGGTTGAAGGGTACAAAACCACTAAGGCTGCCCATTTACTCGCCCAGAGTAAAAATATTAATGCTCGTATTTTTACCGGACTCTTTCATGTTCTGTATGAAAAACATGATCCCAAAGAAGTGATTCAAGGTCTTATGATGCTTCCCCCTAAATTTGATGAGGAAGCCTAATTAAGATTTTTTTGAATCTTATCAATGCTGATCGTTTCTCCTAAAAAATCAATACTGCCATCCGGTTTTTGGAGAAAGTAGGCCGGCACACTGATGGCCCCATAGCGTTTAAGAAATTGCGTAATGTGATCATCTCTTTTCGTCCAATCGGCCCGGAGAAGAGTGACTTGATTTTTTTTAGCGATCTCCTGAAAAGAATCTGTCTCAAGGACTAATTTCTTATTCACTTTGCAGGTTAAGCACCACTCGGCCGTAAAATCCATAAAGACCCATCGACCTTTTTCTTGAGAGAGTTTATCTTCCGACCAAGGTTGCCAAAGACTCTTTTCAGAGATGACTTTATTTTCAGTGGTTTTGAGCTCTAAATTGGCAATGGCCAGATAGGTTAAAGCGATGGGAAAAAGGAAAGCAACAAAACTCAAGAATCGATGTTGAGAAATCTTTTTTATAAAAAAGAAGGAGAAAAACCAGGCCGCAAGGAGGAGATTTAACTTCCAACTAATTACATCAAAATTGACGAGACTAACAAAAACATCATAGAGCCATACCACAGTGATAAGAAGTGAAAGCCCAAGAAAATATTTTAATTTTTCCATCCACATTCCTGGTCGAGGCAAGAAGCGAAGGGAGGCCGGAAAAAGGGCCGTGATGAGAAAAGGAAATGAAAGACCAAGGGCGATAGAGGCAAACATGAGAAAGATCGTTCCACTGCCAACTGTAAAAGCGAAGGCGAGGGCGGTTCCGAGAAATGGGGCTGAACATGGGGTCGAGAGGATTGTAGTAAGTACCCCTCCAAAAAAATCACCAAGAAATCCATCTTTGAGTTGAGTGTTCCCAAGTTTGGAGCCACCTGGTGTTTTGAATTCAAA
>CANEVK010000304.1 GCA_947442115.1 Bacteriovoracaceae bacterium
CAGGTCTGAAGTCACGTTCCTTCTTTGATGATTTCAAAGATGTGAAAATTTCTTTATGACAAAAAAAAATACTTTCGCTATTTTCATCGCTTTACTTTCTTTAGGTCTGCTTGTTTTTCTGGCTCGTAACCATTTTTTAACTAAAAGATCATCAACGACTCTAAATCTTGCGCTTGATAATACCTTTGATAGTTTAGATCCAGCAAAGGCCTACAGTGATGATTCTCTGGTCGTTTCAGCACAAGTGCTTGAGCCTTTATATCAATATCATTATCTAAAGCGTCCCTACGAAATTCAGCCGCTCCTAGCAGAAGACTTACCACGCTATAGTGACCAAGGGAGAACCCTTACAATCAAGCTCAAAAATAATATCCTTTATCACCCTCATCCTAGCTTTAAAGGAAGGCAGAGAAATTTAAAGGCAGATGATTTTGTGATCCAAATTAAGCGGCTCGCTTTAGATAATTTAAAAAGTCCTGGTAAAAGTCTATTTTCAGGGTTGATCAAAGGGTTTGATAGTTTTAGTTCGGCCATTAATAATGACTGGAAAAAGATTCCTAACATTGAAATGGAAGGTGTGCGTGCGCTTGATTCATCAACGCTTCAGCTCTCTCTGACAAGACCTGAGCCAAATATTATTTATTATCTTGCTTTAAATTTTATTGTCCCAATTCCATGGGAGATCGTGGAATTTGAAAAAAATAATTTGGATAAGATTCTCATTGGAACGGGGCCCTACATCGTTAAAAGTTTTCGAGAGAATTATTTTGAACTGACGAAATTTCATGACTATCGAAAAGATTACTATCCAAGCTCTGGAGATCGCTATGCCAATATGGAGAATCTTCTTGAATCATCTAAAGAAAGAATTCCTTTTGTTGATAGAGTTCTCTTTCATGTCACGGCCCAAGAAAGTGATAGATGGAATCTCTTCCTAGATAAGAAAATAGATCTGATTACAGTTCCAAAAACCTTTATTCCTAGGCTTTATAATTCTCAGGGACAACTCAGTGATGAGTTTAAAAATAAGGATATTAATTTAAGACATTTCCCTATCCTCGCCAATCGATGGTTGGCCTTTAATATGAGGCATCCCTTAGTGGGGAACAATCTTGAGTTGAGACAAGCCATCGCGCATGCCATAAATTATTCCGAATATATTGAGTTACTTTCTCAGAATACTAATCTCAGAGCAAATTCGATACTTGTTCCTGGAATCTCTGGTTATCTGCCAACCAAAGAGTTTCGTTACAATTATGATCCTCAACTTGCAAAAGAGTATTTAAAGAAAGCTGGTTTTAAAACCTTGGAAGACATTCCAACCTTGACCTACTCAACTCGTGGAAATCAAGCGATTCACCTGAAAGAAGCTGAATTCATAAAAAAAGAGCTTGAAGCGATTGGCCTAAAAGTCAATATTCAGGTTTTAAATTTTACTGATTTTATTCAAAAGGGGCGTGCTGGAGAGTTAATGTTTTTTACAGACAATTGGTTGTTTGATTATCCGGATGGTGAAAATATCATACAACTTCTTGTTTCAAAAAACTTTCCAGGCATCAATAAGTCTGGCTATAGCAATAAAAAAGTTGATCTTCTTTATGATCAGTTAAAAGCAACAACTAATTTGGATCGAAAATTTAAACTCTATCAAGAAATTGAAGACCAAGTTTGGTCGGATCTTTGTTGGATACCTTTGATGTATGAGAGTTCTTTTGTTTTACAATATCCAGAGATTAAAAATTTTAGAAAATCGTCCATCATACGGAATTATGTCAAATATTTAAAAATTGAGGAATGAGATGAGCTTACAAAATAGGGCTGCCGAATTAAGAATCTCCCTCCAGCAGGATGGGGTTTTAAGTGTTGAGCAAAGAAAAAACAAACTGGAATTACTCAAAAAAAAGATCATCGCTATTCAACCAGAGATTAATCAGGCCTTAAAAGATGATTTAGGAAAGTCTGCATTTGAGACCTATACAACTGAAATTGGATTTATTCTTGAAGAAATTAGCTACACGCTTAAGAATTTGAAAGCATGGACAGAGACAAAGAAAGTCAAAACACCACTTGCTCTATTTCCAGGTAAAAGTTTTATTCATGCTGAGCCTTATGGAGTCGTCTTAATCATTTCTCCTTGGAACTATCCCTTCCAGTTATGTTTATCTCCTTTTATTGGAGCGATCGCAGCGGGAAATAGAGTGGTTCTCAAGCCCTCCGAGTATGCTTCACACACATCGTCATTGATAAAACGACTTATTACAGAAATTTTCTCAGATAAAGAGGTTTGTGTTGTTGAGGGGGGACTGGAAGAGACTCAAGCCCTCCTTCAGCAAAAATTTGATTATATCTTTTTTACTGGTAGCACGGCGGTTGGTAAAGTAATCATGAAATCAGCCGCAGAATATTTAACTCCAGTAACTCTTGAGCTGGGTGGAAAAAGCCCATGCTTAATTGATGAAACGGCAAATATTGATCTTGCCGCAAAAAGAATTGTTTGGGGGAAATTTTTGAATGCTGGGCAAACCTGCGTTGCCCCTGACTATGTTCTCATTCCTGAGCATTTACAGAATCTCTTAATCGATAAAATGAAGCACTACCTTTCAGTCTTTTATAGTCCGAATGTGGAGTCCTCAAAGGACTATCCTAGAATTGTTAATCATCGGCATTTTGATCGGTTAAAAGAATTGATCACGGATTGTGATGTCGCTCATGGAGGAGATTTTAATCGAGAAGATCATTTCATTTCTCCAACCATTCTTAAGGATGTTCAGTGGACAGACAAAGTGATGGAGGATGAAATCTTTGGGCCAGTGCTACCTATTTTGACTTATACAAAAATAGATGAAGCCGTTGCTCATATTTTAAAATACCCGAAACCTCTGGCCTTCTATTTTTTCAGTGAGGACTCAAGTCAACAGAAGTCCATTGTCTCTCAAATCCCCTTTGGAGGAGGCTGCATTAATGACACTGTCGTGCATTTGGCCAATCCACATCTGCCGTTTGGGGGAGTAGGGACATCTGGAATTGGAAGTTATCATGGACAGAAGAGCTTTGACACCTTTTCACACTATAAATCAGTCTATCATCAAAGTTCAGTTATTGATGTTCCACTCAGGTATCCGCCATACAATGAAAATAAACTGAGCTGGGTTAAGCTCTTTCTACGCTAGAGTTTCCAGCTGGCATCGTAGACAGGTTTAGGTTGCTCTTTAAAACTGGCAATCGAACGATCAAGCGGTGGAGTTTTCATGTAGGCATAATGGACGGCCATAAAAGTGAAAAAACAAAAGAAAAACATTCCTGTAAAAAAGCCACTGAATTTTTCGGCCATAAACCCACCTTCTCTTAAAGTTTGAAGACTTATCGGTCATCTCGAGTATTGCCTGAATTTTCTTTTCTAAAAAATAACAAAATTAGACACTTAGGGGCTTAATCCCTGTTGCCGACCAAAGACTCCATGAACTAAAATGAGGGCACTTTTTTCATTTATCAGAGGTCATGTGTGAAGCTCATTGTTCTCATTTATTCATTTCTTTTTTGTTTTTGCCCAGGCGTGCATGCTCAGCTCCTCAAAGAAAAA
>CANEVK010000305.1 GCA_947442115.1 Bacteriovoracaceae bacterium
AGACGGATTTGTGCAGATGCTCGCTCTTCATGAGGCCAGTTAATAAGAATTGGGGAAAACTTATTTAATCAACATTTGTTAATGAGATCAATGTAAGAGGGAGCCCTAGGCTCCCTTTTCTATGTAATTAAAAATATTTGATTTGGGGCTCTGCGCATGTTAGATGTTAGGTTATGTCAAACAAATAAAATTGTGGAAAACTGGGGATAATTTGTGGATAAAAAAAGCTTATTGAGCTCAAAATTGTCAGAAATTATGCTTGATTTTAAAAATCAAATAAAAAATATTGTTGACCAGAATTCTCAACCTATTGTGAAACAAAAGCCAGATGGGACCCCTGTGACTCAGCTTGATCTCGCCCTTTCCGCCCTGCTTGAGCAGATTGGGCACGAAAGATTTTTGTCTACCACCATTTATTCAGAGGAAAACTATTCAGATTTTAAATTTCCATTATTGGCCATCGATCCCCTCGATGGGACCAAGGAATATATTCTGCAGAGATCCGAGTGGGCCATATCGATGGGCCACTTCGAGAAAGATAATTGGAGTGGCGAGGGCTGGATTTATAACCCTATAACAGACGAAGTTTTTGATGACCATTTACCTCCCCGAACATTTAAAGAAAAAAACAAGTATTTTGGAGAAGTCTCACACTCAGAGTGGGACAAAGGACTATTTAAGAAATTTCAGAGTGAAAAATACCATATTTCCCCTAAAGGAAGTATTGCCTATAAATTAGGACGGCTGGCCGCAGGTCAGAGTGATTTTGTGATGAGTTTAGCGCCCAAGAATATTTGGGATATTGCTGGTGGCACCTTATTATGTGAAAAACGTGGAATAAACTTTTACTCTCAAGGTCAAAAAGTCACTCAAGTTCAAGAGCACTATTTGCCGCCTCTTATTTGGTGTTTTGGCGAGATTTCAGATGAGCTTTTGTCAATTTCTTACTGCCTGGGCACAAATCCTTAAGCAGACAGAGATCACATTGTGGTCTTCTGGCAATACAAGTTCTTCTGCCTAAAAAAATTAAAAGATGAGATATTTCAGTCCATGCTTCATTCGGGAACAACTTCATCAAATCAATTTCTACTTTTTCTGGATCAGTTTGTTTTGTTAAACCTAAAAGATGAGTTGTTCTTTTAACGTGAGTATCAACAACAATACCAGTGTTGATGTTAAAGGCATTCCCTAAAACCACATTCGCGGTTTTGCGACCCACACCTGGAAGATCGCTCAGTTCCTCAACCGTTTTTGGAACTTGACCCTTGTGATTTAAAACAAGTTTTTGAGCACAACCTAGGAGTGACTTACTTTTATTGCGAAAAAAATTAATCGATTTGATCGCCTCTTCAACTTCCTCTAAAGATGCATTGGCCAGGGCTTCAGGATTTGGAAAACGTTGAAAAAGACCGGGGGTCACCATATTGACTCTAGCATCCGTACATTGAGCAGAAAGGATCGTCGCTATAAGTAATTCAAAGGCATTAGAATGGTTGAGCTCACAGTGGGCATCTGGGTAGATTTTTTTAAGCCGCTGATAAACTGCGGCTGCAACTTCAATTTTTTTCATGGCCTGATGTTACCAAAGCTTGCTAAGAAGAGGCATGGGAAACTTTAAAGTTAAAGATCATTATTTTAATAAGGCCAAGCAAGAAAATTATCTGGCCCGCTCTATCTATAAACTTGAAGAAATCGACCAAAAGTACAAGGTGCTTAAGAAGGGTGATCTCGTAGTTGATTTCGGCTACTACCCAGGTTCTTGGATTCAGTACACCAGTAAGGTTATTGGAGAGAATGGGAGAGTGGTTGGCATTGATATTCAAGAAGTGAATAAAAAATTGACTGGTATTAGCAATGTCCGAGTCTATCAAAAGGATATTTTTAACATTTCAAACCTGACTCAACTTGATGTTGAGGATAAATTTGATGTTGTACTATCAGATATGGCGCCCAGCACAACCGGGGTTCAGTCTCTGGATCAGATTCGTTCCTTAAATTTAGTAGAGTCTGTATTTGGATTATTACCCCAATTTTTAAAAGTCGGGGGAAACTTTGTGATTAAGGTTTTTGACTCTCAGGACGCTCAAAATTACCTCAAAGATCAAAAAAAACGATTTAGTGATTTCAGTTACTTAAAGCCAAAATCAACCCGAAGTGTGAGCAAAGAATTTTTTGTCATAGGAAAGCAGTTTAAGGCATAATGTCTGTCTATGGTTTTTAAGGATTTAAACCGCTTCTTCCTCATTATTTTTTTGAGTCTTTTAGGTTCAAGCCCAAAAGTATGGGCCAATCTCAATTTCATCAAAGACAATACCCTTTTTCAAAGTCCAGCTGATATTCAGGCGATCAAATCCACGCCTTCAGAAGCTCCTAATGAGTGGAAGAATATTATCGGTAAGCACCAAAGTTGGGATCAGCTTATTGATTATGATTCTGCAAAGTACAAACCGAGTTATACCTTCAATGAAGATTTAGAGGAATTTGTTAAGAGACAACTTGCTTTATACCGTTCAGATTTCACCTCCGTTGTGGTTGTGGATAATGAAACAGGAAATATTTTGGCGGCGGTGGATTACGCTAGAAATAAAAACATGTTTGGCCGCGATTTAGCATTCACTACGACTCATCCGGCAGCAAGTATATTCAAGATCATTACCGCTTCAGATCTGCTGGAAAATACCCATATTAAAACGGATACTGAATTTCATTTTACCGGACGCTCAACCACGCTCTACCGCTCTCAACTCAAGGATCCTGGAACTCGACGATGGATTAGAAGTTTGGATCTTCAAAAAGCATTTGCCACTTCAAATAATGTTATTTTTGGAAGAACGGCTATTGAAAATTTAACTCCTGCCGGTCTTAAAAAAATGGCAGAAAAATTCGGATTTAATAGAAGAATTTTAGATGGCGTCAATTTAAGTCCGTCCGTATTTAACATGGCCCAAGATCAATATAATCT
Source organism: Bacteriovoracaceae bacterium (assembly GCA_947442115.1). Classification (GTDB taxonomy): domain Bacteria; phylum Bdellovibrionota; class Bacteriovoracia; order Bacteriovoracales; family Bacteriovoracaceae; genus Peredibacter. Next base: position 2,963 of record CANEVK010000305.1, read on the forward strand.
GGCCGAGTTTTCTTCTGGACTTAACACTCAAACTCTCATGAGTCCGGTACATGGTGCCGTCATTGGATCGATTGTGGCCAACGGTGGGCTCTTACGCTTTCCTGTTGTTATAAAATCACTAGACGGATTACTCGATAAAAAAATCATGTTTCCACCGATAAAAAAAGAAGAGCAAGTTCTTACACCTCAGTCTGCTGAGGATTTGCGAACTTTGTTTATGGCCACAATTACTGAAGGCACTGCACGCTCATCATTTAGAAGAAGTCAGTATCTTTTGAGTAAATTAGAGATCGGGGGCAAAACGGGGAGTATTACCGGTGGAGATCCCTATGGAAAAAGAGATTGGTTTGTGAGTTATGCAAAATCTTTAGAGGAGAAATCTGATAAAGGTATTTCTATTTGTGTCATGATCGTAAATCAGAAAAAGTGGTATGTTAAATCACCACTTGTAGCAAAAAATATCATGGAGTATTACTACTCCAATATCTACCCTAAGAAAAAATAAAAAGGCATTTTTTATGCAAGAGAATCAATCATCAGAAATAGTAACACCTGTCGAAGTTGAGACGGCCCCGATACAAGGACCGAGTAGAAAAGAAAAATTTATAAAAGAAG
>CANEVK010000306.1 GCA_947442115.1 Bacteriovoracaceae bacterium
CGGGGTCAAGGACCCAATGGAACGTGTTTCAGTTCAACATATAATGAAGGATCTGTTAGAAATAGTTAAAGTCCGCTGTCTGGAAAAGAATATTCAATTATCATCTTTTTTGCCCGAAGATGATATCTTTGTTGATTGTCATCCATCAGAAATTGCCCAAGTGCTGCTCAATCTTATTAATAATTCAATTGATGCTGTTGAAAATTTAACTGACCCTTGGATTAAAACCGAAATTAAGCTTATTGGAGGTGATATTGAATTTTCGGTCACCGATAGTGGTACAGGAATCTCTCCAGAAATTGCTTCCCAACTCATGAAGCTTTTTTACACAACTAAAGAGCGTGGTCTGGGAACAGGACTCGGTTTGTATATTTCTCATCTCATTGTTAAGGAGCATTTAGGGAAATTATTTTTAGATCCAGAGTCTCCCTCAACGAGATTCGTTTTCCTTCTGCCGTCGAAATAGTATTTTGTAAATTGCTTATTTTCAAAATAGTTATCCTTTTAAAAGGGAAATCATAGCTCACCCCGTTTTTAAGTGATGATCTTAACAAGAAGTGAAACATACTAAAGCCCCGTTTACCCCCACGGGGCCTTATAAAATTCTGGTACCTAATTTCCAAAAATCTACCCCAATAACTCAAGAAATGTCTTTGTGACTCCACACTCAGGACAACTCCAATCTTCTGGAATATCCTCATACCGTGTACCAGGCCTTAAACCAGAATCGGGATCACCTTTTTCTTCGTCATAAATGTAATCACAGACAACACACTTATATTTTCTAAAACTCATTTGGCACCTCTTTTTTTATCTAAGACACTTTGATAGTGATCGGCATGAATTTTTTCAACCACCTTAAGTGCAGCGAATTTCTTTTGGGCAAGCTCCAGTACTTTTTTAAACTGTTCTTCATGTTGCTTTGATTCAACACCTTGTTCTTTAAACTCAGAAACAGCTATTAAATCATTTTCTTCTTTGGCGGTTTGCTCAAATCCGGGATACATAACCGTATGCTCATAGCGCTCACCCTCAATGGCCATTTCCAGAAGTTTTTGAACTGTCAGATCTTGCTTAGGGTAAATGAGACTTAAGTGGGAAAAGGCATGCTGTGTTTCTTGATTGGCCGTATCCTCGAAGACTCTGGCCACCTCTTCATCTCCCAGTTCTCTTGCAAGCTTTGCAAAATAGAGGTATTTCCTGTTGGCCATCGACTCACCTGCAAAAGCAGCTTCTAAATTCTTTTTTGTTTGTGACTCATAAAATTTATTTCCCATATTTTTTCTCCTGTTGCCTCATTATCCTAGACTTCAACAAATAGATGAAATAGATTAAAATTATATTACAAATAGGTTTTATCTATGAATATTTCGCAACTATCCCTCCGTGACATTGAATACATCGTCGCCGTAGCAGATGAGCTTCACTTCGGCCGGGCTGCCCTTCGCCTGAATGTTTCTCAACCCACTCTAAGCGAACAGATTAAGAAGCTTGAGATGCGACTAGGACTTGGTATCTTTGAAAGAAGTAAGAGGTCTGTGCAATTAACACCTCAGGGCACTGATTTAGTTGAAATTGGCAGGAAGATTCTCAGGGAAGCCCAAAACTTTTTATCACTGGCGCAAAATAAAAAAAGCCCTTTGTCAGGAAGCTTTCACCTGGGAGCGATTGCCACCGTTGGCCCTTACTATCTGCCTTATATTATAGGGCCACTTCGAAAATCATTTCCCCAACTTGAACTTATTCTGCATGAAGGTCATACAGATGAATTACTCAGTAAGCTTGATAAAGGTGAACTTGATGCCGTTATCGCTTCCAGAACTTTTGATGAAAATAAATATCGAATTTACTCACTCTTTAGAGAGCCATTTTGGTTAGCGACACCGTCAGATATCAAACTGAAGCTCAAGGGTAACAAGATAAGTGTCAAAGACTTAAATAAAGATAAACTGATCCTCCTTACTGAGGGCAACTGCCTGAAGGATGAGGTTTTGGATTTTTGCCGAATCTCTCGAAATACGGCGACTAAATTACAAGCAACAAGCTTAGAAACTCTCAAGCACTTAGTTGCCGGAGGAAATGGGGTGACTTTCATTCCTGAACTTGCACTTGATGATAATAAAAAATTAAAGGGATTGATTAAGTACTACGGATTTATTGAAAAATCGGCTTCAAGAGAAATCGTTCTTGTCACCCGTGAGCAATACTCTCGCCCCGAGAACATACGCTTGCTGTATCAAAAAATGAAAGAGCATCTGCCCAAGTTCTCTTAATCCCCCTGTCGTTTATGGTCAATTTTTGACTCAGATTGTTGGGTTTTATCAAGGTCTCAACTGTCACAAATAATAGTAAAGAACTTAAAAATTATTTCTTCATCTTCCTCTGGGGTATCACCAATGCTAAAGTTGACCCCATATTGTGAATGAAAAACGTCAAGGATGTCATATGCGTCAACTCGAAAACTACGCTTTAGGAAAATGGATTAAAGGTCAGGGTGAAGGCCAGAGGCTTTTCAATGCTGTGACTGGTGAAGCTCTTTATACCGCTAGTTCTCAAGGCTTAAATTTTGCCGATATGATGGAGTATGCCCGCACTTCAGGTGGAAAAAATCTGCGCAAGATGACCTTTCAGGAGCGTGGACGCATGCTCAAAGCTCTCGCCCTTCACCTGTCTGAGAAAAAAGAAGAATTTTATAAAATTAGCTACCTCACTGGTGCCACACGCGTAGATTCATGGATTGATATTGAAGGTGGGATTGGAAATTTATTTGCTTATGCCACTCTTCGCCGCCAATTTCCAGATCTTCCCTACTATGTCGATGGCAACATGGAAAAACTCTCCAAGGGTGGGAGCTTTGTGGGTCATCACATTTGTGTCCCTAAGCAAGGGGTGGCCATTCATATCAATGCTTTTAACTTCCCTGTTTGGGGAATGCTCGAAAAGATTGCTGTTAATTTATTTGCCGGAGTTCCGGCGATTGTAAAACCGGCCACCATCACGAGCTTTCTCACTGAAGCAGTCGTTCGGGAAATTGTGGCCTCAAAAATTTTACCAGAGGGTGCTCTCCAACTTATTTGTGGATCGGCCAATGGCATTCTTGATCATGTGATGAACCAAGATGTGGTGACATTCACCGGTTCAGCTTCCACAGGAAAAATGCTCAAAGCGCATCCGCGTCTCGTCCAAGAATCCGTTCCCTTTAACTTAGAAGCTGATTCACTCAATGCCATGGTCCTGGGTCTTGATGTGAAACATGGCTCGGCTGAGTTTGATATCTTCATTAAGGAAGCGGCCAAAGAAATCACCATTAAAGCAGGACAGAAATGTACCGCTGTTCGCCGACTGATTGTTCCTGAAAATTTGATTGAGGCCGTTCAAGAGGGATTAAGTAAACGTCTTGCATCGACCACCATTGGCCATCCGGAAAATAAAGATGTTCGCATGGGACCTCTGGCCGGTGAGACTCAACGTAAAGAAGTGCGCGAAAAAGTTAACGAGCTCGCTCGTTCCCAAAAAATCGTTTATGGAAATCTTGATGAATTCAATGTCCTCGGTGCTGATGC
>CANEVK010000307.1 GCA_947442115.1 Bacteriovoracaceae bacterium
GCTATAAACTTGGGATAAAATTAGAGGATATGGTTGTTTACGATCCTCGACAAAGATTCGGTGGACTCACACCAGAACAAATTAAAAAAGCAAAAGTCATCCTGTGGTATGGATTCTGCTCTGTTCATCAAGGCTTTACTTCTGAACACATCTATTTATGGCGTCAAAAAGATCCTGAGCGAATTTTAATTGTGCACCCTGAATGTAACTTTGATGTTGTTCAAGGGGCCGATCTAGCTGGATCAACATCATTCATTATTAATCAGATTAAACAGGCAAAACCTGGGACCAAGTTTGCCGTAGGAACAGAAATTAATCTTGTGAATCGCTTAGCTGAGACTTATCCAGAACTCGACATAACTTCCCTTTCCCCTTATCAATGCCTCTGCACAACAATGTATAGAGTTCGACCAAGATGGCTTCTAGAAAGCTTTAGGGCCATTGAGAGAGGACAAGCGATAAATATTATAACTGTCGATGATGAGACTAAAAAGTTTGCTCTAAAAGCTTTAGAGCAAATGATGAAAATCTCCTAGGAACAATCCCATGATTTATGCTGACTACAATGGCTCTGCTCCTCTCTTACCCTCCGTCAAAGATTACTTAAAAAAGAGATTCGATTCTGATCTTTTTGCTAATCCAAACGCTATCCACTCCATGGGCCAAAAGATCACTTTAGGGATTGAAAAATGTAGAGAGGTTGTAGCAAACGTAGTTGGATGTTATCCAGATCAAATACTTTTCAATTCAGGATCCTCTGAAGGGATATCTCACATACTCTTCTCCTGCCTTGAATATGCCCAAAAAAATAAAAATATTATTGTCACATCGAGTATTGAACATGCTGTTATCCCTGCTGCTTTAAAATTTTATGAAGAGCGAAGAGGATTCATCATTAAGAAAGTTGATGTTGATAAAGATGGTGTCGTAAAGATTGATTCTTTTAATAAAATGATTGCAGAATTTGGACCCTCCATTGCCCTTGTCACTATTATGGCAGCCAATAATGAAACGGGGGTCATTCAACCCTATAAAGAATTATCTAAGATTTGTGAGACTCATAAAATATTATTTTTTTCTGATACCACTCAACTTATAGGTAAAGAGGAATTTAACTTTAATGAATCGGGATTAGATTTTGCCGTATGCTCTGGTCACAAAATTGGAGCGCTCACCGGTAGTGGCTTTCTAATCGCCAAAAATTCTACGCTTTTAAAGTCTCATATCTTTGGCAGCCACCAAGAAAAGGGCCTACGAGGAGGTACACAACACTACCTCGGGATTGAAACCTTGGCCGTGGCGCTTGATGACTTTATGAACTCAAAAGAAAAGTTACTACCACTTTACGAGGCCAGAAAGAATTTTGAAAATGAATTAAAAAAACAATACCCATTAACTCAAATCATTGGAGATAAATCTAAAAGACTGGCCGGAACAAGCCTTATCAGCTACCCCGGGATTCATGGTCAGGCGATTCAAATTGAACTTGAGTCTCATAATATTTTTGTGACGACTTCCGCCGCCTGTTCAGATAATCAACCAGAGACATCACAAGTGCTTATGGCCATGGGCATTCAAGATGATGTAGGCCGAGGAGTCATTCGTTTATCCATAAGTTATCACCAGGGCGTAGAAGTCTATCAAGAAATACTAAAAGCCATGTCAGCAGCGATAAAAAAACTTGAAAGGATTAAAGCTTATTAGTCCTATCCAGCATGAATTTATTCAGGATTCTTTGAAAAAGAAAAAAATAAATAAAATCTGGAGTAAATGTCTTGAATAGATAGCTCATTCTCCCATCCTGACCAAAAACTTTACTCATCGGCAAATTCCTTTTGAGGGATAATTTTAAAACTCCTTTAGCAACTTCCTCAGGCTTTTGAGTCTTCTTTTCAGAAAAGTAATCATGCAATTTCTGATAATTCTTCACATACCCAACGTATTGGGAATTATGGGCTTTCACATTCCATAAAAGATTTTTACCAAAATCTGTCTTAAAGCCACCTGGTCTAATAAGGCAAACTTGTACTCCAAAAGGAGAGAGCTCCATTCTTAATGACTCTGTTAAGCCCTCCACGGCAAATTTGGAAGCACAGTAAAGACTCGTTAAGGGGAATCCCATAAAACCAAAAACAGACGAGAAATTAAAAATCTTTCCTCTGCCTTGTCTAAGCAATGGTAAAAAAGTTTGGGTGACATTCACTGTCCCAAAAAAATTGACCTCCATCTGATCTCTGACTTGTTCAGGTCGAAATTCTTCAAGGGCACCAAACTGGCCATATCCAGCATTATTAATAAGAATGTCCAAACTCTTAAAGCGGGACTCAATCAAGTTAAAAGCTGTTAACATTTGCTGAAAATTTGTCACATCGAGATCAATTTCGATCAGTCGATCCCGATAAACCTGCCTTTCAGTACTAAATATTTCATTTCTTTGAACTAATTGTCTGCCGGTCGCGATCACTAGATCCCCATGGGCCAGAAATTCCTGAGTCATCAATTTACCAAAACCTGAAGTTGCCCCCGTAATGAGAATTGTTCTCAAGTAAACTCCTTTGTAATTCTTACATAGACCTATGAAATCTTCGCACTAAGTTTAAAACTCTACTAGGAGATTTTTTTATTGATCCCTATAATCTGGCAATGATTATTTATCTTCTCTTCGTCATATTTTTTGCATCCTCATGCTCGTTTAAAAAAGACATTTTAAGCAATCAAATTCCTAAAGGTCATAGCGAGCTTTACTCCTCTCCAAACAACATTAAAACTCACTCAGACTCTCGCTACAAAAGAATTGTGATTGCTGCAACAAATGACATCCAAGGAAACCTTTATCCATCTACTTTTAAATTTAATGACCAACACAATAAATCTGAGCAAGAAATTCAAATTGGTGGGATTGAGTTCATAAGTAGTTATTTCAAGATTCTTAAAAAGAAATATAATGATGTTCTTTTACTTGATTCTGGAAATATTTTTCCCGAAGACCCCAAAGAAATATCTCACGTAAAAGATTTCTATCAAGAAATGGGATATTCCGCCCTCACTCTAGGGATTGATGACTTTAATCAAAAAGTTCCAAAAAAATTCAAAGACTATAACGAATTTATTAAAGAATTTTCTCAAAGCTCAGGAGTCCCTCTCCTCGTCAATAACCTATGGGATATCAAGAAAGCAAAACCTGTTGACTGGCCAGGAACTCATCCCCATTTAATCAAAGAGATGAATGGTATAAAAATTGGAATCATTGGAATTATACCTGATGATATGATCTCTCAAACATCACTTGATACGCGAAAAGGCATTTTTCTTGAGAGTATGACCCAATCAACTTTGCGCCTGGCCCGTTCTTTACGGTCTCAGGGCGCCGAGATGATCGTGGTTATAACTCATCAGAGTATTTTATGTGGTGAGGAATTATCACAAAATCTAAATCTTCCTCTTACAAAAGTTAATTTTCAGCCAAAAAAGATTGGTCAATGCAATCTGGCGAACTCAACTGGAGAATGGATAAAACGACTCCCTCC
>CANEVK010000308.1 GCA_947442115.1 Bacteriovoracaceae bacterium
TCTAATACCAGAGGCGGCACAAAGGCAGTGATGTCACCGTGATGGTGGTAAACTTCTTTGACAAGTGAGCTTGAAATATAATAAAGCTTCTCACTGGTCATCAGAAAAACAGTATCACATTCTTGGTTTATTTTTCGATTCATGGAGGCCATCTGAAATTCTATTTCAAAATCGCCCGTTGGTCTTAATCCTCTCACGATCGATCCGATATGATATTTTTTAGCATAATCAACAACAAGCCCAGTCCAGCTCTCAACTTTAACTTTTGGCTCATGAGCAAATAATTTTTTCAAGACTTCCAGCCTCGATTCTGTAGACATGAAGGGCTTTTTTGTTGGGGATACGGCCACAAGAATTGTTAGTTCATCAAAAATTTTTATCGCTCTTTGAACAATATCAAGGTGGCCATTGGTAAAGGGATCAAATGTTCCTGCATAGAGTGCTTTTTTCTTTTCCACAAATTGTCCTTAGGCTAGTACCCTCTCATCTTAACTCAATTTTCCTATGACGACAAAATGATCACCTTGATCGATGACCTTGATAACTGAACAAAATAGTCCAATGAGAGCTTCACGATTTGGACCTTTTAATCGATCAGATTCGACCCACACCTCTCCTTCAAATTGTAGATTTTTTAAAAGCTCTATCACTTCAAAATAAAGATTATGAAGTTCATAGGGTGGATCTATGTAGAGAATGACATCTTTAGTCTCGACAAAAGAATATTTTAATTCTTTCTGAAGCCAAGCTTTAGCATCAAACTGACTTACCTCAAGGGCCTCTTTGGCAAAGTTAAATGACTTTAAAATTTTTTCCTGATTTTGCTTCATAGTCTTAAAGGCCAGGCGGTTTGATTCATTCAGATGAACTTTGTCTGCACCACGAGAAAGTGCCTCAAAACCCATGGCCCCTGAACCACTAAAAAGATCAATAAAGCAAAATCCTTCCAAATTTTGGCGCCAATCAAAGAGCTTTCTTCTGATCATAACGGAGGTTGGACGAGTCGAATTAACTTGAGGGGTCGCCAGAGGAAAACCTCGAGCGACCCCACCTAGAATTTTTATCATGAAATATTAAATGGCTTTTTTAAATGAATTCGGTTCCTGAACCGGCACGGTGAAAGTCATGCCGCCTTCCATTTTAATCGAAAGGCCCGATTCAGTAACTTCGAGTTGAATCGTTTTGGCCCCAATTTCAAATTGGAGCTCCAAATTCATCTCACCCTGCACTTTGAATGACATCGCCGCAGGTGCACTGGACTTCGTACTTTTAGTTGGCGCTTGCTTGGGCTCAAAGGCCAGAACTTCAGATGTATGCTTCAATTCTAGAGGAATTGCTTTTTCTTCCTCCATTTCTACAACTTCTTCCATAACCTCGGCAGATTGGGCCTTTAAATCATCCTCTGCCGTAAACTCTTCTTCCAAAGCTTCTATCTCTTTCATAATGTCTGATAGCTCTTGGTCGTTGAAGCTTTTATCCATAGTGTCCCCCGGACAGTTTTTTTATTTAGATTTTTAGGAATCGTTTTCAACGAATCCAATACTTACGATACTGTTCGGAATCCCTTAAGAAAACTTTAGCCTCATCCCCCTATTTTTAAGCTTTTTTTCATGACAAAAACTCCTAGATAAGCCAAAATCGGGGACCCTTTTAACAATTAAATCAAATATTTTTACTTTACTTGGAAATATGACCAAGAAAACTTTTATTGCTCAACAATGGTTCCCCTCTGAATCCGCTCCCTCGGAGGAACTATCGCGTTCGCAAAAAAATCAAAGACGCCTGGAAGAAAAAGAAACTAAACAAAAAACATTCCCTACCTTTACTCATAGTAAAGGACCGGAAATTCCTTTGAAGCTTGATGACTCAAAGTTCTCACCAGCCCATTGTTTTGTTCCTGGATGGAAAGGAGACTCTTTAAGCTCCAGACAAGTTGTTCAATTTGAAAAACTTCTAAAAAACATCCAAGACGATGTTCGCCACGAACTTCTTAAGACCAAAGACTTTCCTCGCAGTATCAAAATGGGCCTTTATAATGAATTTCTATCTTTTGCAGAAAGCTTAGGTCTGCATTTTGATGGATTAGATGATCTAGGAAAATTTTGGCACACACTGCACAGCGAAGATCAAAATAGAGACAAGAGCATTTCAGACTTCTTAGATATTTATGCTGGAAGAATTGCCACCATTACATTTTTAAAACTTCGATTTATCGGCACACTCACATCAAAATGCGCCATAGAAGTCACTGATCGGGCGCTACTCTCGCCTACTGCCTACCTTTCCCAATTTTTTAAGAAAGGGAGTGCCAATGAAATTAACTCTCGTGCCCTAGAAAGTAATCTCTACAGCTGGTACAGGCCCCAAGAAACGATGAAGGAGTGCATGCGTGAACTTCTTAAACTTTCCCAAGAATTGGCCATTACTGAAATTATAAAAAATGTTTCGGTCCGAACCCAAACGGCCCAAGAAAAAAATAGAGTTTATTCCCATGCGATCTCTCAGGTTAGTTTCGGTTTATTTTTAAATTCCCTACAAATTAATTTCCCACTTTGGCTTGATACGATTGAAGGCAAACAAACCTACTCTGATCGTTTAGAAGACGAAGAAATTATTAGCTGCAAATACTTTGGTGATTACCTTGAGTCACTCTCCTTATCTCATTGGCTTGCTCAAGAAAATAATCTCAATGGGCATTGGGACCAGATTCTATGCCCAGACTTCAAGGGCTTTGATTTTATTTCCGGTGTTTTCACTAAAATCTGTAATGAACTGCAATTTCTCACTTTTCTCGTCAATAAAGCCGAGCATCAGCAAAAAAGACCCGTTGAATATATCAGTAAAATTATGGGGCGCCACTTCCGCAATAGAAAAAACAGCTCTCAGCGGCAGGCATCACTCTTAGAAGAAAATCCATTTTATGCATCCACTTATGACCGCGTGGTCTTAAATCTTTGCCATTTTCCTAAGAACAATCCTCAGCATTTTTTAATGTCCCAAATTCTTGACCAGGTTAAGTACCTTAAACCTCAAGGCTATCTTTTTGTTCTGTCATCTAAAAAACTCTTTGTACCGTCTTTAAGAGAAAGACTTGATCCTCTTTTGAAAGAATTGAAGACTGAGGCCATATTTGATTTCGAAAATGTTAAAGGCAAAGGAGAGCTGGGCTCTTACGTTTATGTGTTCAGAAAAAGAGATCAGCAAGAAGTAAATAATCGTCAACTTTGTTCTTACTTTAGAGTGTCTGCTGACCTTAAAACGTTCCAGGAGTTTGCTCCTATCACTGACTACTTAAGATCATTTTTCCTTTCTCATCTTGAAGAATTACCTGCGATGGCGCAACTTGAGTTTTCGGATACATTCAGGATTGAATATTATCAAGAAGCTATTGTGAATGGGATGCTCATCCACTCCACCAATGAGGATTCATCTCGCATTACTCACCCTGCATTTTTTAAGGGACTCCTCAATTCATGCACCACTTTAGACACACTTTTCGATATAAAATCAATCAACAGTAA
>CANEVK010000309.1 GCA_947442115.1 Bacteriovoracaceae bacterium
CTTCCGAGGTGTTGATCAGGAAAAAACAGGAGTTTTTCACCCTGCCCCAATCCCCAGGTGATGATTTTTTCTGCATTTGATGAGGTGCAAATGGATCCATTATGTTTTCCCACGAAACTTTTTAAAGACGCCGAGCAATTGATATAGGTGATAGGGATAATTTTCTCTGTCGTACATTGACTCAGGTAATCCCAGGCAAGATCAATTTCTCTTCGGTTGGCCATATCCGCCATGGAGCAACCAGCTTTTAAATCTGGTAAGATCACTTTTTGCTTTTCACTCGTGAGCATATCTGCCGTTTCGGCCATGAAGTGGACACCACAAAAGATAATATGTTCTGCAGTTTTTATTTCAGCAGCTTTTTTAGCAAGCTCAAGGGAGTCGCCTGTGATATCGGCGAAAGCAATGACATCGTTTTGTTGGTAGTGATGCCCAAGCACAACAACTTTGTCCCCTAATCGCTTTTTGATTATAGAAAGTTCTTCTAAAACTTGTTCATCACTTAAAGTGTTTTCAGAAATTTCTGGCAGGTGGTCTGATTTTTTTAAATCACCATAAATATCGATCATAAAAATCCTCAAAAAATGTGTGCACACTTTACTCCTCTAGGGAGAAAGGGGCAAGAAAAGGGGCATTTTATTGATGCGCGTCGGGCCAAACAGAAGTTTTTGGGCCACGCAGCACAAATCTTTTTATTTTTAATCACTTGGCCCTTTGACGAACCGTGTTTCATTCCCTAGACTTTTCTTAGTAGGACCAATAACGAACCACTCTTCATGGGAGAAGGGAATGAAAATTATCACGATCGGTAATAACAAAGGTGGCGTGGGTAAAACCATGCAGTGCTTTCAACTCGTCTGTCATTTGGCCAATCTTGGTCACAAAGTGCTTGCGATTGATCTCGATTCTCAGGCCAATTTGAGTTCAACTCTTGGGGTAAACATTCAAAGAACTCTTATTCCTGAATGGCTCATTGGTGATGTGAAAATTGACGAGATCATGGTGGATGCTGTTGGTGATTATGATTTTTATAAAAATATCAAACTCATCGCTTCAAGCCGTCATATGGCCAATCTAGCAAAACTCCTTATCCTTTCTGAATCTGAAGTCAGAAAAAATGCTGGTCGCAAAGAAAGACTCATGAAACTTCGCTTAAAAGAAGTTGAGGAAAAATTTGATTATGTCGTGATTGATACTCCTCCTATGCTTGGAGATGAGCTTATTATGTCTCTTGTCGCTTCTCATCTGATTCTTATTCCTACACAGGCCCAAGATTACTCGATTGATGGCCTTGAAGAACTCATGGATACATTTGAAATCATCAAAGAAACTGAAAATCCTTCTTTAGAATTTTCAATCATTCCATCAATGGTTAATCCGAGAAGAAAAATTGAGCGCCAGCGCTTAGAGGAACTTTCTCAATCCTTTAATGTGACTCCAACAATTAGAAACTTAGTTGATATGCAGGAATCTGTGGCGATGAAAAAACCGGTTTTCATGTTTGGAAGTCAGTCTAAGGGCAAAAATGATTACCAAGCACTATGGAACTCATTAGGTTTAAATTAATTTAAAATTTTCATTTATAAGATTTTAAGGAGAGGCTATGGCCAAGGAATTTACTGCACGGATTTCTAAGCGTGAACGTCGAGTGACAGATATCACAACAGGGATTGATGAAAAAATCCTCCTCGCAAATGACCAAAAACTTTTGAGAGGCGCTCAACTTGCTAACATTCAATTAAAAGACATCGTTGTTCGTGAGCAGGTGAGAACGAAATTTAATGATGAGTCTCTTAGAGAATTAGCTGAAAATATTAAAGTTAATGGTCTTATTCAGCCACTTGTTCTTCACCGTGAGGGTGATAAATTTGTACTCATTTGTGGTGAAAGACGTTTTCGCGCCATGTGTTTGATTGCCATGCCAGAAGCACCTTGTTTTATTCTCGAGAATAAGACTAAGGAAGAGTTGATGGCGATTCAATTCTCTGAAAACCAGGCCCGTGAAGATCTCCATTATATTGATCAAGCTGATTCAATTTATGGATACCAGAAATTAACTGGAACTTCTGAAAGAAAGATTACGGCCGCTCTTGGAATTTCCAAATCAGAAGTTCACCGTTGTTTGATGATTGCTAAGCTTCCAACAGATCTTAAAGAAGCTGCTAAAAAATTTAATACTGAGAAATATGTTCTATTAGAGTGGGATGAGCTACCAAAGAATGAATTCAAAGATGAGATCAAAGAAAAGATTCTTAGCGGAGACATCACGAAGAGACTTCAGTTAAAAAGAATTATTTCACAGCTAAAAATTGAAAAACCTAAAAAGAAAAGAGAAGATTCAGTTGAGAAACTCATGAAAGTCTTAAAGACTCAAATGAAGGATCCCAAACTTCAGGCGCGCGCCAAGGAAATGATGAAGGAATTAGTAGGTGAACGGATTCACTAGAAAAGGCCCTCGAAAGAGGGCTTTTTTATTTTTGTAAGGTTGGCATCCCCCTTGCTCATCTAAGAGGAAGAAGGGGAAATAGAATCCATTAAGTCATTGAAAAAACGATGGTTTAAGCTGGTTTCTTGGCCATATTATGAGCTCATCTTGGATAAAAATTAATCACTATCAAATGATTAGACATTTTTGTCTTCTGACCGCTTTTATGACTTCTCTGGCCCAGGCCCAACCTTTTCGTCATCCGGCGAGTTATGTTCCAGATGATGATGTCATCGTTACTCCAGTGGATAATCAAGTTTCTCTTTACCAGCAGTATATTGCCTCTGATGAAAGTGCAGATGTTGCCTTGGCACGAAACCAGATAAAAGTATGGAATGATAACCAGGTTTTTGCCGATCAGTACGGGCTGAGTACCGACATTTCGGGTTCATCTTCTTTTGTTCCGACTCCTGAGCAAAAATGGGAGTATTTTAATGATAAGTACCTTAGGTATTTAAGGCGCAAGGGTGAGAGGCCTTTGCAACAGATGCCCCAAACTTGGTACCAAGAGTACCGAGCTTCGAATGAAGTCGATACAATTGATGAGATGGAATCTCGTTTTAAAAATACCAATAAAAAATCAACTTCAGGTAATGTTTTGCCAGATACGCTTCAGGCAAAAGAAGTGAGTTTGTGGAAGAAAACTACTTTGATTTTTCAGCCTCGAGTTGAACAAGGGCTCGTTTTAGTAGGATTTCGGACACCTTTTGCTTTTGCCCGTGCCTGGGTTGGGGTTAATGGAAGAACCGAAGTCAACGTTCAGCAAGACTATAAATCGATCGGTTTAAGGGCCATGTTTAACTATTATGCTGACAGTGGAGAGTATTTCACCTCAGTTGATCAGAGAATTATGGATAATGTTTACGCGCGCTATACCAGAAATTTCCGCCCAGATTCAAATATTCAAGATGATACGATCATGCTGCTTTATGGCAAACAGTTCTAATTTTCTGTGTTTTCTCTAGCCTGAAAATTTCTCAGAGAGTAGTA
>CANEVK010000310.1 GCA_947442115.1 Bacteriovoracaceae bacterium
GTATATAGTCCCCAGTGTCTAAACCTCGGGACCAAAGAGCCTTAAATTGCTCAGGAATCATTTCTTGAAAAAACTCCCACTGAAATTTAGAAATAAGCCATAAATGATGAAAAAGAACTTTTTGATCTGATTGATTAAGCACATTCTCAATCGCAAAATTTACTTCCCGAGCAAGTATCTCGGCACAACCACGCTTAAAGTCGGAGTTCTTCATTTTCTCTTGGTAAATACTCACAAGAGGTCCAGTATTCCTTGGTCGTCCAGAATTAATCAGAAAGAAATTATTCAAATCAAAAGGTTTTTCAATGAATTCTATACTTTCAAAGCTATGGATAAGCAGTGGTCTTTTCAACAAACTTACTAAAGGATCAATACCAGAACTTGAACCATGAAAAAAACCTTCTAAAGAAGCTAGAATGTTTTTTTTCTCTATCATTCCTTCCACTTTAATTCCGTAACAATCAAAAAGTGCGGCAATCAAAGCACCGGAACTACCAAGACCAAACCCTTGGGGGATAGTTGAATCGAACCACATACCAGATTGAAGATCATTTTTTAATTTATCAAAATTAAAATACCTGCTATCCGAGGAATTCAAAAATGATATCAAATCATTTCTCGAACGAATCGCTTTTTCAGAATCTATATTTTGAAAAGACCAAGATCCACTAAAGGTGGAAAAAGGAATCGCAAGGGCCTGAGAGCCATTGAGGATGGTATATTCACCTAATAATAGTATCTTTGAGGGGTAGGTTTCTAGCATGGAGTAGGGCCATCACCCACTCGATCATGAATAACCATCTCGCACAGGTGATTCAATTCAGAGTTGATAAAAGTAAGAACATTCTTCTTGTGAGCATCCGGGTAAATAAGGTGGAGATTAGGCCCAGCATCAAGTGTAAAATAAACAGGAATTTTAGTATCTTGACGAAACTGCCAAACGATATTCATTCCCTTAATGGTATTAGGATGAAAGAGGGTGAAAGGTTTTGGGGAAGTTAACATCATTGCATGGAGGGCCAAAGCTTCTGACTCTAAAATGGTCCCTACTGCCTCTATATCACCCGTTTTGAGAGCGCTTATGCAACGAGCGAAGTGATCATTTGCCTGATCAAATCTTCTCTCCGCAAAATAATGGCCTTTCATCTGAGAGTGTCCCGCAGATGAAGAAACTTTTTTTTCTTCAGAGCTAATAACTAAAATGGAATCATTTAAAGTTTGAAATAAATCATGAACATCAATCGGTACCGCATAATCATTTGAAATGTGAGTCCCCCAACCAGTAAAGCCACCATAAAGAGAACGACAGGCACTTCCACTGCCCAATCTCGCCAGATAACTTGCATGCTGAAAAAAATCTTTTGTTCGCTCCCTTGAGCTTAGATGATAAAGATAATCTGTCAGTGTAAGGGCAAAGGCAGCCATTCCAGATGCCGACGAAGCAATACCAGCTCCATGTGGGAATGTATTTTCGGTCTCAACTCTTATATCCACTTGATTAAGCACAGGGTAATAAGAAGCGAGTTTCTCCACATAATTAAACATCTTTGTAGAAAAAGCATCATTACGCTCTCCAGACAGTAGGAGTTCAACTCTCAATTCCTTGGAGGGCGTAAATTGAGTTTTGGTTTTTGTGAGGCATTCTTTCAAAGTCATAGACAAGGAAGAGTTTGCAGGAATCTGATTTTCTCTTTTTCCCCAATATTTTACAAAGGCAATATTAGAAGGGGCTATCCAGTGTGAAGTGAAAGATTGAGGCTGAAGAATTTTAAATTCACTTAGAAGAGGGATCATAAGATGATATTTTTTAAGGGATCCGCTCGAACGATCTCACTATATGGGATGAGTGTAGTGAAACCTTTTTCATAAAAATAGTCTCTGGTTTCTTCAGGTGTTCTATCTGATGTGACAAGGGCAAAGTCTCCGCCCCAAGCGCCAAGAGATTTAACCTCTCCCCAAAAATCAGTAAAAAACTTATCTTTAACCCTTTCATATCCTAAGGCAGCAGAAACAATTTCTTCATGATTTCTTATAATCTTGTTAAAAATATTTAGGCTCTGGCAACTCACCATCTCAAGTGAAAGCTGAGAAATCTCAGTAACGATTGTATTCTTTCCTTGAATATTTGTTTCATTATATTTTTTAACTTCTTTTTCAGAAGATTGTTTTTGCCCCAAATAAACAAAATACAATTGATCTTTAAAAATGGGATTAAAGGCAACATTCTCCCACTGTGGTTTATTATCTTTTTTCTGAAATTTAATTGGTCCCATGGCCTGGGCGCAGGCAATGTCGTAACCAGAACCACCAATTGTTTTGTTTAAAAGCTCAAAAGGGCTCACGTACGCCCACTGAGCTATATTATAAAGGAATGTAGAACTCGATCCTAATCCCCACTCTAATGGAAATTCTATTTTAGTTTCGACAAAAACATCAAGATCATCTCTTAAGAAATGAGGATTTTGAAGACGAACCGACTTAAGAACTTGATGAACAAAATCTTGCTTAGCATTTTCTTGATTTTTTATGGGCTTAAAATGCCAAAATTCATAATTTGATTCAAACCAAACCTTCCCAGTATGATCAACACTCTTCCAATTAAGTACAGGCTGATAAGATTGACGATACTTGACACGCATAGACTGCCCAACAGTTGTTGGAAGGGCGAGAGCAAGAGCACCATCCATGACAAAATACTCTCCGCTTAATAAAAGTTTCCCATGACCATAAAAAAACTGATCTTGCATATTTATCCTAATGGAGAATGTGTTTTTGCTTAAGAAAATCCCTCACTGCACTGAAAGATACGACTTTATCCAGAAAATGTGCTTTAGCTTCCTCAATCTGAGATTGAGTCGCCCCAAGTTGATTTAAAACATTGAGAAGGTGCAATTTCATATGCCCTTTTTGTATCCCTGTTGTAATCAAAGACTTAACTGCACTAAAGTTTTGCGCTAATCCAACTGAGGCCATAATCATCATGAGTTTTTCAGCTGATGGCTGTTCAAGAATCATTAAAGAGGTTTTGGCCAGTGGATGAAGAGAGGTCAGTCCTCCAACAGTTCCTACGGCCAGCGGTATCGTTAAAGAAAAATGAAATTGATCACCAATAATTTTTGCTTCAGAGAGAGATTGGTAGTGTCCATTTCTAGCAGCATAGGCGTGAGCACAGGCCTCCACTGCTCTAAAGTCATTGCCAGTCGCAAGCACGACAGCATCTATCCCATTCATAATACCTTTGTTATGTGTTACAGCACGATTGGTATCAACTTGAGCAATTCTAACGGCCGATATAAATTTTTGTGCAAATTCAGCAGGGCCCATACCGTCCGAGAAATTTCCAAGATCTGCGATAGGACAACTCACTGAACATTCAACTAAACACTCAGGTGTGTAATTAGAAAGGATACTCATGACAATTTGAAAATCGTGAGTTTCCTCATTGTTGCAAAGATTTTGGATAACCCGAAATTTA
>CANEVK010000311.1 GCA_947442115.1 Bacteriovoracaceae bacterium
ATATGGAAGATTCAGCAATGAAGTTGAAATTTTTTCTTTCAGGCTGGCTTGGTGGTCCTCAACTTTATGCTGAAAAATTTGGCCATCCAAGACTTAGAATGAGGCATAATTCTTTTCCCATCGGCGTGAAAGAAGCCGAGCAGTGGTTGTACTGCATGCGCCAGGCGCTTCTTCAGTCATCTATTCCCGAATCATTAAGGCTTCAATTATTCGACTCGTTTATTCAAGTGGCGCAAATGTTAATTAATCGCCAAAGTTAAAATTTTTTTTCGCGATCTGAATGAGATGGCCTTGTCGTAAAATCGCTTCCTGGGTCTCTAGTTGCGCGGGAAAGTATGTTAGCAAAATATCTTTATTTAATTCACCATTTTTTGAAAGATAAAGGTGTTCGTTAAAAGACATCTTTCCTACCCAAAAAGATTTAAGCGTCAATTCGTGGATGGATATGGTTTTTAAAAGATCAATCAGGCCATGGAGATAAAGCAGTTCTTTGGTAAAGGCCATTCCACCTTGGATTGGAACACCTCTAAAAATCCTTAGACTTAATTTAAAGGCATCAAGGGGAGCTATTTGGTGATCACAGATGAATTCATAGATTTCTGTAATTGAGGAGCCTTGTTCTGCCATGGCAGTGGCCAGATGGCGTAACTGAATTTTTTGCCATCGCTCTTTAGTCATGTAGCCACTCACAAGCTCAGTGATGATCGCAAGCCCTTCCTGCAGGCGAGTGGTACTTGGCGCCCACGTCCCAAGCCATGGATGCATCTCTTGAAAGGCACCATTTAATGAAGTGCCAAGATGGGCCCAACCCTCATGAGCAAGAAAGATGTTCAATTGATCTTGAGTATAATTTTTATGAATGTTGATTTTAAGAACTTTTCTACCAGCGGATGAGTCAGACAAAAGAGAGTGAGAAGGCCTCACTTCAATCTGAGCATCTGGAAAATCGGTATTTATTTTTTTTTGGAGATAATCAACCGAATCTTTGCCAATGATTTGAATGTCTTTATTTTCATATTTGCAGAGACTATCTATGTCATTGAGAAAGTTTAAAAAATTCTGATCTTTAATAAATTCATGACTGGATCCATACAGCTTCAAGCACTGATTGAAAAATTCAGGCCCTTGATAATGATTCATCATGATGATCATGGATTCATAATCTTCAAGCCTTTTCTCGAATATTCCTTTTAGGCTTAGGTCGAGCTCACTTTTAATTATCTCATGCCTGACTTGATTAATTTTATTCATCTTGTCTTCGGAGTTAGTCATGAGAGGATTATCTGAGTCTTGTAGTTCTTGGATAAAGTCGAGATGTTGGGGAAATAAGTTTATGAGTTTGGATTTTTCATAAACGGGACGACTTAAAAAACTAAGATCTTTAGCAATATCTTTTAGTTGAGCAGAAATGTTTTTTATCTGGTTTTTATCCATAGGGTATCTATCGGTAAGAAAATGATGGAATTGAAAGGAAAAACCTTAGATATAATCATTTAATGAAGCTTTTTCTTATTACCTTTATCTTCTATTCAAGTTCAATTTTAGCTGAGTATTCAAAACCCAAATTATTGGCCCGTTTTTCGAATATTGACCCTTTTAATGCTCCAGCTGGACTTTTTTGTTACTCTTCTGACCCTTTGGCCTCGGAAGGTGGAGTTTTTTTAAGCTGCAAAGATCAAAGTGGACAATCAGTACTCGTGCGCTATCGTTCTGAATTTGAAATCTTAGCGACTTCGAAAGATCATCTCTTGTCTCGTCCCATTGAAGTTAATAGCGTGGTTTCATGGTATGAATTTAATGAAGTTCATGTGAATCAAGTTTATGAATTCCGAGCTGAAAAATTAGAACAAAAAAAATTAAAAAATCTTGGCCCCTTGACGGCGATGGTTGATTCTTTTTTACCCCAGAAAGGCGGGGCTTTTATATATCGCCTGCAGGATGAGTCGAAGCATTTTTATGAATGGAAAACTGAAACGGTTAGACCTCTCTATACTGAAAAATCGGCCCATCTCTTTCCTCCTGTTGTGAATGATATTGGCGAATTTATTTTTAAAAGAAGGAAAAATAATCTTTCTGAAAATGCACCTGATGAACTCCTACTATGGGATGGATCTTTTCAGACCATTCTTAGAGATCAGCAAGCAGATCCTCATTCAACTATTAAATCATTTAGGCATCAGTGTTCTTTTGACCAAAAATCAGTCGCCCTTGTTGTCACAGATCAGCTGAGTGAAGTTCTTGTCATCATAGAGAATGGAAAATTGACCCCCGTCGCAAGGGTCGGTGAACAAGTTAAGAGTTTTGATTATTTTTCTCCCAAATTAAAAAATGGCATTCTTGCTTTTCGAGGGAATGATCTAGAGGGACGAAAGACCCTTTGGGTTTTTGAAAATGGTCATTTGAAAAGATTACTTACTCAAGGCGATGTCATCCACACGGATAAAGGACTCGCTAGAGTTGACTATAATAATCAGGATGCACTGTTTTTTAGTTCGCCTGGTATAAGTAAAAATGGAGATATTTTTTTTCAGGTGGCCCTCACTGACCTTGAATCACCACGCACCTTGTTAGGAATTGGATTGATTGAGCTTAAGAGGGAGTAGAATTTGCCCCATCTGCGAAGAAGTTTTTGGATTGTTAAGAGTATTTTAAAATAGATTAAAAGGTGAATTGAATGAATTATAAATTATTATTTTTAGCATCTCTTTTCTATTTTAATCAATCTATTGCTCAGGCGTCTTGTAAGCTAAATTCCTCAGGCCCTATTGTGATTGGTTGTACCACAAAGTGCGATTTCATCACGAGGACCAGGCTAAGGGCCTTGGGGTTATCACGAGGCTATTCAGTAAAATTTAAGGATTTGAGTTCAAGTGAAAACATCCTTAATCACCTAAAAGACGTTGATACGATTATTATTCCTGGCGGTGCAGACATCCATCCTAAATTCTATTTAAAAGATGTTTCAGCAGAACTTAGGACATATACAGAGAATAACCTTCATCTGGTAAAATTCACGGAGGAAGGCAAGAGAAGAGATCTTTTTGAATATACTCTTTTAAAGCTTTATCTTTCTAGGCCTGAAGAATTCAATAAATTGCCGATGCTAGGCATTTGTCGTGGTATGCAGATGATGTCAGTGGCCCAAGGCTTGCCACTCTATCTTGATATCGCAACTGAACTTGGTATTCCAAATCGACAATATAAATTAGATCAAATTGATATTACCGAATCTCCTTCTTTGATGAGTTCTCTTTACGGGGATAAAAAATTTAGAGCTGTTGAGCTCCATCATCAAGGAATTCGAGTTGATTATTATGAGGCCAATAAACAATCTTATCCTCAAGTCTCCGTCAGCTCTTACTCTAATAACGGTATGATTGCTGAATCTATTGAGTACAAAGGATTTACTGCTCTAGGAGTGCAATATCATCCCGAAAAATCGGCTCCTCATGTCGCTCGACCTATCTTTAAATGG
>CANEVK010000312.1 GCA_947442115.1 Bacteriovoracaceae bacterium
TTCATTACCCTTTCTTTCTGGGCGAGGGCCGGGCAGCTTGATCTTAACTATGGTGTTCAGGGACGAAGTCTTCCTTCATTTGGAGCAGAGTTTTATGCAGATGGAGGCTATGGCCAGCTTCTTTGGGGAAAAAAAGAAACGAGCAAAGATTTCCTTTACGGTCTCGTGAGACCAGCTTTGGGTGCAAGCACCTCAGCCGTTATCAATAGTGCAAAAGCTGAACTAGAAGTTTACCCCATTTCAATTCTTGGTTTTGTGGCCGGACGACAAATTATTCATTCTAATTTTGATTTTCCTTTTTTTGACTGTGAAGAAGTGACCTGTCGGGGAACTTATGAGCGAAATTATATTGAGTCGAAAATGGTACTGGGATTTAAAGGTTGGGTGGCACTCGGAAACTATAAAATTGATACTCTGAAATCTCCAAGCGAAGAAACGCCTATGGCCGATTGGAGAAATGTGATTATTGGAGAACCTGGAACTGAAGTCCAGCTTGAAAAGAAACTCCTTGTGGGCAAATTTTTTGGGGATCAAATGGCCGGCGTCTTTATTGAAAATGTCCAATTTATGGGAAGTCGTGAAAGGAAAGAAAGCTTTGCAGGGATCTATCAAATAAAAAAGAATCAGACTTTCTATATGTTTGGGGCCGGAGCCTTCCATACAGACCAACAACCCCTTGGATTTCAGTTCTATTTCCGTATTCACCACGTCGCGTTACCAAGTTTAAAACTCTTTTAAACTATTAGACAAAATAATGTGACAAATAAGTTTCTCTATCATAACTTCCCTGTGTCAATTTTACCAAAGGGATCGAATGCGAAGCTCAGTTGTTCTGTGTCTTGTCCTCTTCTCCTTCAGCTTGTTTGCTCAAACAAACCGCAAACTGGCAAATAATCACCTCGCTTACTATGGTGCTGAGTTTTATACCAAGAAGGTCACAAAAGACTCTCTTTATAAGATCCTCGATGAGCATCACTTTATTTCCTCTAATAATTACGATGTCATCTCCAATAACTGTTCTGGACAATGCTTTAGACACAGTTCAGTCGGTTACGAGCAGGCCCGAAAAATCATGTTTGGTGAACTCTTTGTTAAAACAGATTCGCGCGGCAATTATGTTGAAGATGTTTATTGTGGAAAAAAATTTCATTATAAACAGGTTTCAGATATTTCTAACATGGGTAACGAAGTCAACATCGAGCATACATGGCCTCAAAGTCGCTTCAACGGTAACTTTGATAAAAACATGCAAAAGTCTGACCTTCACCACCTCTACCCTACAGACTCTAACGCTAATAACAGAAGAGCGAATCATGAGTTTGGCGAAGTGGGTGAAAATCATGATGAATTAAATGTTCACAATTGTTCTAGCAGTAAACTTTCTGATTTTAGTGGTCATTTCATATTTTCACCACCGCAAATTCATCGAGGTAACGTAGCTCGCTCCCTTTTCTACTTTGCCACAAGATATAAACTTTTTATCGGCCCAGCTGAAGAAATCATTTTACGTCTTTGGCATAAAAATGATCCCGTTGATGAAGCCGAAAAAAATCGTCATGAAGTAATTGCGAAATATCAAAAGGTCAGAAATCCTTTTGTTGATTTTCCTGAACTTGTAGAAAAAATTTCAGATTTTTAATGAATTATCCAAATCCTCACGGGCCAGGGTGCCCGTGGTTTGAAATGGCAGAAAAGACTGGCGCACCAAATGTAAAATGGTGTGAAGAGACTTTGTGTCAGTGGATCTCAGAACCGGCCAACACCTGGTCGAATTTAAGTTATCTCATTGGTGGCGTTTTTCTTTTATGGCTTGCTCGAAAGAACAAACATAATTTTGAGATGCAGCAGTTTGGTCCTATTATCTTTTTTATGGGTGCGATGTCATTTGTCTATCACCTCTCAAATTTTTATCTTTCTCAAATCTTAGACTTTGTTGGGATGTTTTTATTTGTTGGCTGGACGATTGGTATGAATCTCATCCGTTTAGGGAAACTAAAAACAAAAAACTTGATTGCTTTTAACCTCATTTTTGGATTAATTAATACCGTTATCATGCATTGGATGTATGTGAATGGAATCAAATACCAAGTTCTTATTATACTAAGTGCACTTATTATTTGTTATACAGAATTCCTGGCCCGCAAAATTGTTAAAGTCTATTATAAATGGTTCTACTCAACTCTGGCTTCCCTCATTCTCGCCTTCTCATTTTCTATCGCTGATGGAAAAAGAATCTGGTGTAACCCAACTCATCATGGTTGGTTCTCGCAAGGTCATGCTGTATGGCACTGGCTCGCCGGACTTGGAATGGTACTGATTTATTTTCACTTCCAACAATCAGCTCTAGAACCACAGAAAAAACGCTGAAATAATCACGCCCGAAACAAATGTATAGACGAGGCAGTAACCCATAATGTCTTTGAGTTGCAGTTTGGCCAATGCCAAAAGGGGTAAGGCCCAGAACGGCTGAATCAGATTTGTCCAAGCGTCTCCCCAGGCCAAGGCCATGGAAATTTTACCCGGATCAACTTGAAGAGTTTTAGCAGCCTTAAGCATAATTGGCCCTTGAACAACCCACTGCCCTCCACCCGACGGAATAAAAAAGTTTACTAACCCACCTGAGAGAAAAGTCCAAAGAGGAAGAGTCTGAGGATTTGAGATATTCACAAAGACTAAGGAAATTTGGTCTGCTAGCCCAGAGTGCTGCATGAGTCCCATTAATCCGGCATAAAACGGGAATTGAATAATGATACCACTTGTAAATCCAATTGAATCCTGGAGGGCCTTAAGAAAACAACGAGGTGAAGAATGAAGTAAGAGAGATAAACAAAGAAATATCCCATTCACTTTTGCAATATCTAAAGACTCACCTTTTCGGAGAGCTGAAAAGATGATCAGAGCAAAGAAAAGAAAAAAAATCAGATTAAAACCTTTAAAATTTTCTAAAAAATCTCTTACCGAATTATTTTCATGATGATTTGGCAGTGAAGTTTCAGAAGCAGGAACATGAACCTCCACTTTTTCATCTGTTTTTAACGACAGTGCGAGGATGGGGAAAATAATAAAAATTGAAATCACGATCACTAAATTTAATGTTGAGAAAATTGTCTCCGTTAAAGGGATAGAAGTATTTGGAAAAACTTTAGTCAGAATTTCATCCTGCCCTGAAATCTTAAGAGGAATTGAACCTGAGAGGCCTCCATGCCAAACCAAAAAACCGGAATAAGCAGTCGCCACAAAAAGACCAAAATTAACTTTTTTAAGTTTTTTAGCTAGCTCTACAGCAAAGATACCAGAAACAATGAGTCCAAACCCCCAATTCAAAAAACAAGTAAGAATGGAGAAAAGGGAGATAAGAATTAAGGCACTCTTTTCTGTTTCAACACGTTTTACCATCTTGGCCAGAAGGCTTTGGATGAAAGGTGTAGAGGCAAGCATGTGACCAGAAAGCAAAA
>CANEVK010000313.1 GCA_947442115.1 Bacteriovoracaceae bacterium
AAAGAAATGATTGCATCGGCCGTTCATATGATTGTTCAGCAGTCGAGACTCGACGATGGTTCTCGTAAGGTTCTCTACATCACTGAAATTGGTGGAATGCAGGGTGAGGTCGTTACACTTCAAGATATTTTTGTTTTTAAACAAGAGGGTATGGGAAAAGACGGGAAGATTATTGGAAAATTTATGGCGACTGGTTTTATACCAAAATTTATCGAAAAACTTGAACAAAAAGGTTACAAAATTCCACGTGGACTTTTTACAAATCAATAATGAATAGAATCTACAGTTTTTTAATCTTTCTACTCGCTACTGCTCCGGCCATTGGACAGGATGTAAAACTTAAGCGTGAACCAAGTTTTATGCTAGATATACTTGGGCGTAATGGAGTTTTATTTGTCATCGGGATCGGTTGTTTTATTTTTTGTTATGTAAATAGTATTAAAATATTTTCCTGGATTGATGAACAAACCTCTGGAACGAGAGACTATATATTAAAAAAATTTGAAATCCTTTTTATTGAAGTTGATCCTCAAAGATTAACTTGGGCCCTTCTTTTACTCTCATTTGGATCAGGCATCGTTGTTTTTTGTATTCTCGCCTTGATAGGGAAAATGACTCTTGCGATTGTTGCAGGAGTTGCTGTGACTATTGCGGGATGGAAATTACCTCGTCCAATGGTTGATTATTTTGAGGTTAAAAGAATTAAAAAATATCAGTTACAAATGGTTGATGCATTAAACCTACTTGCTAATGGGATTCGCGCCGGCCTGACAATGCCCCAGGCGATTGGAATGGTGGTTGACGAACTTCCAGCTCCAGTGAGTCAAGAATTCAATTTAGTCTTACAACAAGCAAAAATTGGTGTCCCCTTAGATGAGGCATTAGAAAATTTAAAGAAAAGAGTTTATACAGAAGATAATGAGATGTTTGTTACAAGTGTAAATATTTTGCGCGAAACCGGGGGAAATCTTGCTGAAGTTTTTGACACTATTACTTTAGTTATTAGAGAAAGAGTTAGGCTTCAGCTTAAAATTGAAACTTATGTGGCCTCTGGAAAAATGCAGGCTTACATTATCGGCGCCATGCCTTTTGCCATGATTATACTCTTTGGTAGTGGAGATCCTGAATATTTCCCTATGCTTTTTGGTACATTTCTTGGAATTGTCGCCCTCATTGTCATTTGTGGCATGGTAAGCCTAGGGATGTTTGTCATTTTAAAGATTATAGATATTAAAGTTTAAAGAAAAAAAGACCGATAAATTAATGGTTTTAACTGAATGATAGAAGGTGGATTTTTATGACTTTACCAAAGTTTGTTTTCGCTATCTTAACTGGTGTTCTGTTAAGTTCAATTTCCATGGCCGGAGTAAATCTTAAAAATGGAAATTTTTATATTTCCTATACGGATATCGTCGTCCCTGGCGGTGGAAAAAAACTGGAAATTACTAGAACCTATAATTCCAAGGCGACTGAAATTGGTTGGTTTGGTTTTGGCTGGGGGAGTGAGTTTGAAACTCGTTTAGAGTCCTCAGCTGATGGCTCTGTTGTTATTCACGAGCATGGAGTTGGTGCCAAAACTCGATTCGTTCCTAAGTCGGCCATTGATCCAGTTGTAGCCTCTACAAAAATTGTCAATGAAATGAAGAAAAAGACTGCTCTTTCAGAAAAATCTGCCAGTGAATTAATTAAGAAACTGGCCGGAAACGCTGAACTTCGTCACACGTATGCCATGAATTTTGGTGTTCAATCAAGTTTTGCACCTGGAACAACCCTCTATTCATTTGATCTTGGACCACAAACAGTCGTCGTTACTAAAGAGGGTTATCGCAGGGATCATTCCGATGGTCGGCAAGATTTCTTTAATGCTGAAGGGCAGATTGTCAAAGTAGCAGACAAGGCAGGTTACTTTGTTGCTTTTACTTATAAAAATGGTCAGCTTGAATCGATTAAAGATTCTCAGGCCAAGCAAATTTTCTTTTCTTGGTACTCAGATGGTCTAGTCAAAGAAATTTGGTCTGCAGGTGACAAAAAAGCCACATTTAAATATCAAGACTCTGATCTCGTTTCATCAAAAGATGTTGCAGATAATTCATATGAGTATAGTTTTGACAAATCTCACAATCTCACAAGCATCAGTTACGCAGACAAAACAAAGCTTTTAGTGAGCTACGACCCACAAACTTTTTTTGTGTCTCAAATTGTAGATCGTAACGGTGAATCCACCAAGTACCAGTATGGATCTAATCCAAAAAATCCAGAAAATCACTACTGGACGATTGTGACTAAACCTGGATTTGATGGCAAACCGGTTTCTAATCGTTATGAATATGAAATAAAGTCAAAACCTGATGGTGCTCAGTATACCTATAGAGTTTTAACTGAAATTAATGGAATAAAGACTGAAACCATTTACAATGAAAATTCTTTGCCAAGTAAAATCGCAAGAGGCAATCACATCACCAATTTTGAATATAATCAAAATGGATTGTTGGTGAAAAAAACCTCTTCTAAGGGGGAATTTGTCAACATTGAATACGATGATGCTCTCAATAAAATTAAGAAAGTTGTGAATAATGAAGGAACAACTCTTTTTGATTACGATGCCAAAGGAAATCTGGTAAAGGCTTCTAACAATGTCGGAAAAGTCGTGTTCCTGATCTACGATACAAAAGGCAAAATCTCTAAGATGGTTGATCAAGATTCACCCACTCAAAAGAGAGTTCTTGCATTTAAGTATAATGCTCTTGGAAAACCAGTTGAGATTGAAATGGAACAAATTGGTAAAATTAACGTCGCTTATGATAATTATGGTGAGATTAAAAAGGTTGAATCAAGTGCTGGCCATAAAATGGCACTCCAGGTGACTCAAGCCTTTCAAAACTTACTCTCTATTGTTAAGCCTGCTGGCGTTAATTTAAATATGTAATTGAGGAGATCATATGAAAATTTTAATCTTAAGTTTCACTTTTATCATGATATCCCTCTCTGCAATGGCCGAGGGGGAAAAAGCTTCAAAAAATATCGACTGTTGTCACACTGGTTTATGTAAAACTGATATTCCACTCTGCTATGGAGTTAGTCGAAATTCTGAAACACGACAGCCTAATCCAAAGAAAAGAGAAAGCAGGAACTCTACTAAAGTTCGTAACGAGTAAGATTATAACTTATCTTTTATTATGGAAGCCCTCTTATAAAGAGGGCTTTTTTACGCCCTTTTTAAGAATGTAAAAAAAATAGACAGTATTTTAAAGTGTCAAAAATTTAAACAAGAGACTTTCAAAATATTGAGCACTTAGATGAATAAACATTGGCATTGCCTTTGCTTATTAATGAGCAAGTATCTCTACAAAGGGGAAAGTATGAAACATTTTTTATTTTTAGCTATTTTGACTTCATTATATTCATTTTCTGCATTGGCCGAAGGGCA
>CANEVK010000314.1 GCA_947442115.1 Bacteriovoracaceae bacterium
TTACAATGGAGTTATGCAAAAAAAAATCATTAAAATTCAACTCTATTCTCTGTTCATCTTAACCACTCTTAATCTCATATACTTTTATTATCGAGATACACTTCCAGATCATTATTACGAAATCACTTCTTCAAATTCTTCAATTAATTTTTTCAGTTATTATTTATTTTCGATGCTCGCTAACTTTGGTTACTGGTGTGGTATATGGATTACAATCTCTTTTGTCACTTTTGCGCTACTTAATACCTTTGTTTTAAATAAGAAAAATGATTTCAAAAATCAAATTGTCATTGCTGCTCTACTTCCATTCACACTCTTACTAACTTATCTCATCCTTCCTGAAGCCGTCGGCGAGGGACTCTTCTTTCTCGTTCGAGAAAATTTATCCACAATCAGTATTTTATTTTCAGTTTTTCTCTTTGGTGCAAGTTTCTATTACCTTGTTTCTGAAAAACATTTTTTTAAGACGTGTCGATATTTGGCAAAATTGTTCACTCATGTTTTTGATGCTTTTAAAAATATAAATTACGAATCTCTATTGAAGACAGATTGGAAAAAGACTTTAGTCTCTCAGAAAGAGAAATTGGTTCTTTGGGTTGGCCAATTAAGGCGGTCTGAGGTTGCTCCTGTATCCATCTCACCCATAAAAAAATTTAAGGTTACCGCCGCTCCTCAGATTGAAGAGGTTGAAGAGTTCAAATCTTCGGTTGAAGAAGAGGAAGTGGATCTCTTAGAAGAGTCAGATGAATTACTCATAAATGATTCTGAAATTGATGAACCAGATGAGGATATTGAGGAAGAAGAAAGTCCTTTTATTCTAGAAAAAGAAAAGAAGGATGATAAGTTTTTTGAAAGTGATGAACTGATTGATTGTATCGTGGCCAGAAATCAGCCTCACCAGTTTCATGATCCAGACAACGGTTATTTTGAGACAATTGCACGCTCGATTGAGGAAAAGCTTAAAGAGTTCAGTATCACTGCTCATATTATCAACGTTCTCAAAGGACCCGTCGTTGATACCTTTGAACTTGAGTTAGGGGCAGGAGTAAAAGTTGCAGGTGTGATTAATCGAACAGATGATCTTTCTTTGGCCTTAAAGGGCGCTCCTATTCGAATGGTTTATCCTATGAAAGGAAGAACAACTATTGGTATTGAGGTTCCTAGAAATCCACGTGCCCTCATCTATCTAGATGAGGTCTTGAGTTCTCCTTCATTTAAAAATTCTTCTCATCGATTGCCCATTGCAATGGGGAGAGACGCTTATGGAGAGGCGGCATTTATAGACTTAGCTTCAACTCCGCATTTCCTAGTTGCTGGTACCACAGGTTCAGGTAAGTCCGTTTTTGTGAATACATTACTTGTTTCTTTAATTATCAAATTATCTCCAAAGAAATTGAAATTGATCCTTATTGATCCTAAGCAACTTGAGCTTGCGACATATGCAAGCTTGCCTCATCTCATTATGCCAGTTGTGACTGATCCACAGATTGCATCCATTTCACTTATGTGGGCAATTGAGGAGATGGAGCGACGCTACTCAATTCTCAAGGATTTTGGTGTAAAAAACATTGAGGGATTCAATAAGAAGATCCTGACTGCAGGTCCTGAGCTTACTTGTAAAATTAATAAATACTATCCAGATGCAGAAACACTTGATTTTGAGCTCCCTTACATTGTTATTGTTGTGGATGAGTTTGCTGATTTAAAACTTTCTAAGTCTGGTCCGGCCATTGAAACGTCTATTTCAAGATTAGCAGCTAAGGCCCGTGCTTCTGGTATTCATATTGTACTGGCCACTCAACGACCTTCAACAGATGTTATCACTGGTGTTATTAAAGCTAACTTCCCGACGAGAGTTGCCTTTAGGGTGACAACGAACATGGATTCACGGGTTATTTTGGATACCATGGGTGCTGAAAAACTCCTTGGTAGGGGCGATATGCTTTATAAGCAAGGCATTGAAACTCTACGTATGCACTCAGCTTATGTGGATGAAGAAGAAATTGATAAATTAGTTAAAAAATTAGCAGGTCTTCCAATTCAGTATGACTCTGGTGCCATGGAGTTTATCCAAAACAACGGTGTTTCGGATGATGATGTTGAGGGAATCACTACTGATGGTGAAGGTGGCGGTCTAAAAGATGAAAAATACGATGAGGCTGTGCGCTGTGTTGCGACTCACCGTTTGGCAAGTGCTTCAATGCTTCAGCGCCGATTAGGTGTCGGCTATAACCGAGCGGCGAACTTAATTGAAGAAATGGAGCGTCATGGTGTGGTTGGGCCTGCTCAGGGCTCAAAGCCACGCAAGGTTTTAGTCCCTCCACCAAGTGATTCAACGCCTTAATATCCTTGCGATAACTGCTATCGCGTGCTATTAACTTCTGACCATTTATTTAACCATCTCCTCTCATTTATGAGAGGAGAAATCTAATCACTTTAATTGGTTGGTCCAACATAGTGTTGGCTAAAAGTGATTCGATAGAACCACCAAGGAGTTCTCATGTCTAAGTTATCAGTCAAGCAATTGCTTGAAGCCGGTGCCCACTTTGGTCACCAAACTCACAAATGGAATCCGAAGATGAAGAAATACGTTTACGGCGAACGTAACGGTATCTACATCATCGATCTTCAACAAACTCTTCCACTAGCTGAAAAAGCTTATGAGTTCTTGAAGAAAACTTCTCAGTCTGGAAAATCAGTTCTTTTCGTTGGTACAAAAAGACAAGCTTCAGACATGGTGAAGAAAACTGCTGAAAACTGTGGAGCTTACCACGTTACTTCTCGCTGGTTGGGCGGGATGCTTACAAACTATAAAACTATTGCTCTATCAATCGACAAAATACGTAAAGTTGAAAAGATGAAAGAGAATGGAGATTTCAAGCTTCTTACTAAAAAAGAGCAATCTAACATTGAAAAAGATGTTGCGAAGCTTGAGAAGAATCTTGGTGGGATTAAAAATATGAGAAAGCTTCCAGGAGCTATTTTCATTATCGATCCAAACAATGAGCACATTGCTGTTAAAGAAGCTAATGTTCTAGGTATTCCAGTTGTTGCTGTTACAGATACAAACTGTGATCCTACAGGAATTGAGTATGTTGTTCCAGGTAACGACGATGCTCTTAAATCAATCACTCTTTTCTTAGACTATTTCTCAAATGCGATCGTTGAGGGTGGTGCAAAAGCTCGTAAAGATGATGGCTCTGATGCTAATCGTGACCTTGATCTTGAAACTGAAATCCTTGCTAAGTATGAAAAGGATATCGATCTTCAAGGTGAAGAGGAAACTGAAGAATAATTTTGAACTAACTAAGGAATATGACCATGGCCTATACAGCTACTGATGTTAAAAATTTACGTGAATCAACTGGCGCAGGAATGATGGACTGTAAAAAAGCCCTTGATGAATGTGCTGGAGATTTGCAAAAA
>CANEVK010000315.1 GCA_947442115.1 Bacteriovoracaceae bacterium
CAATACCATTTGATCCCAATATAATTGCCACAAGCCCGATGATAAAAAATGCAATCGCTGCTCTTAACATAAATGACTCCTTTCATTAATTGGTTTTGGTCGTTTTCGATTTCATGCTGGATTCAACTAAATTTCTCAGTATTTCATATCCATGCTCAAGGTCATGCCGAAGCTTAAGCACATCTTTTCTCAACAATTTATACTGATCCTGCATTTTCGAATGCCCGCCTTTTTTACCTTGCTTTTTTTTTGTGTTTATTTTTTTCATAATTCCTCCCCTTTTCATTATTCCAAGCAAAACTTAGACCAAATTAACTTCTCAAGCCTCTTTCTTGTGTTTAAAATGCTTTAAATCTATTTTCATCGGATTAACTATGCTTCACCCACATACTGAATTGCGTTTTGTCTCAGAGGAGATTGGTTATGGGATTTTTGCCACGGCGTTTATCCCCAAAGGGACAATTATGTGGGTTAAAGATGAACTTGATCGCATTATACCCAAAGAAAAAATATCAGAGCTAAGTCCTGCCAATTTGGAAAATCTTCTCAAGTATAGTTATCGTACATCCATGGGTGATTATTTTTTTTGCTGGGATCTAACTCGATACGTAAATCATAGTTTTAATCCTAATTCCATGCTCACGGCCCTCGGATTTGAAATTGCGATTAAGGATATACAGGCCGGTGATGAGATTTCTAATGACTATGGTACTTTAAATATTATTGAAAAATTTCAGTGTGCCCATTCACCTTCAATCAACCATAGAGAGTTTGTTTGTCCCGATGATCTTTCACGTTTTCATGCTCAATGGGATGCCTTGATAGAATCTGCTTTCCAATCTCTTGATGGAATTGAGCAACCACTTGATTGTTTTTTGGATCGCCATCAAAAAATACAAATGAGTAAAATCATGGCAAAGGAATTAGCAATTCCTTCTATTTTGACCAATTATTATAGGATTTAATCTAGAAAATGGCGCAATCGGTACGATTCGAACGTACGACCTCTTGATTCGTAGTCAAGTGCTCTATCCAACTAAGCTACGACTGCGCTGATGAGTGGGTAGTTTTAAACGAAAAGACGCAAGTTATCAAGATTGATTTTAGAATTGTTTAAGTCTTCGAAAGATTATTAATTTCAAATACTTATTGTATTTAAAGAAATTGGGCCAGTGGAAATCCTACCGAAAGTCCATACATAGAAGCCTCTCGTGAGCCATATTTCCAGTTGATATAGTTGAATTCGAGGAAGGTTTTGGAGCCAAAGCGGGCCCAAAAGTTTTGATAAATCACATCCCTTTGAGGGCTTAAAAAACCACCCATCGTAAAGCGGTAGTTCTCCAACCCAAAAGGATGATGAAATGCAAGTTCTACCCCCTGAGGATAAATCATCTGCGTGTAGAGTTGATCTCCAACATCATAGCGATACGAAAGGGCCTGTAGTCCTAGTAAAGTTGAAACCACTAATCGGTCATCGTAAAATTTTCCAATTTCAGATCCTACATAAAGGCCAGCGTGGTTAAAAACAGATTCTTGCATGACAAGAGCTTCGAAAAACTTAAAGGAGTGAATGTTGTTTAAATAGTAACTGCCATACAACATCAGTGACGGAAGAATTTCTGTTTTCGTTGTTTTATCACCATAGGTACTTTTGTAATAATGAGGACCTAGTCCCATGGCCGTTCTCAAGCGATGACTACGTTTAGGAAACTGCACTTTAAAAATAATTTCTTTGCGATCGCCCTTTTCGTTCACTACGGGAAATTTAGCTTCTCGTCCTTCAGAAAATGAAACGACATAAGGGCCAGGATGTTTATCCAGAGTTTTGTACTCGC
This sequence comes from Bacteriovoracaceae bacterium, assembly GCA_947442115.1. Lineage (GTDB taxonomy): Bacteria > Bdellovibrionota > Bacteriovoracia > Bacteriovoracales > Bacteriovoracaceae > Peredibacter. The sequence goes on from CANEVK010000315.1 coordinate 1,836, forward strand.
TCGAAATCCAATTCACCTTTAGCGTTGGAATAATTTTATCTTCAACCTCTTCTCTCAGCATTTCACAGCCAAGACTAAGAAATTCTCCGTCAAATCCTGAGACTTGAACGTTGTAGCCACTGCAAGAATAATCCACGAGGATGGTTTTGTTTTTCAGACTCCCAGATAGAATGTGAAAATTAACCTCCCCGACTTTGTTTCCCTCATGGTAAACACCAATTTTTGTGGGATCAAAAATTGAAACATCAATATCTGTGAATTCTGACTGATCAAGTGTCTGGGGAAGATAAGTCACATTTTTATATCGATAGTGAAGATGGGCTTTTTCCTCATTGAGTGTTTTTAATCGAACTTTTAAAAATGGAAGCAGGATATTTTCTTTTGATCTGTCCCAGCGAATATTTCCCACAAACTCTGTCTTAATATTGGGAGCTGTCGAAACAACTTGAATATCTTTAGTCGTAATATTCAAAAGTTTATCATCTCTATTGATAATCGGAATCGGAAGAAAGTTTTGTTTGGCAAAACTGGAAGCTGTAAAAAAAGTTAAAATCAAGAAAATCAGAAAAATTCTATTCATAAGAATATTTCATCATGAATCAGTAAATTCCTGGGAAAAATATATTAAAAAAAAGTGGCGGAGACGATGAGATTCGAACTCATGGATCCAGTTACGGATCGCACCCTTAGCAAGGGTGTGGTTTCAGCCAACTCACCCACGTCTCCGTTTATTTGGCTTACAAGTAACTTACCAAGAAAAAAAGTGGCGGAGGACTAGGGATTCGAACCCCAGGTAGGCGTTAACCCACGACAGTTTTCAAAACTGTTGCCTTAAACCGCTCGGCCAGTCCTCCACTACAGGAGATTAAATATAAAGAAATCTTAGAAAAAAGACAATCGCTATTTGCGGATCTCTTTCATTCCACCCATGTAAGACCAGAGGGCCTCAGGGATGGCCACGGATCCATCCTTTTGTTGGTAATTTTCCAGGATCGCTACCACCGTTCTTCCTACCGCTAGTCCTGAGCCGTTTAAGGTGTGGGCGAACTCGACCTTACCCTCTTTATTTCTCAGGCGAATATTGGCCCTTCTCGCCTGAAAATCACCGCAATTAGAGATGGATGAGATCTCGCGGTACTTATTCTGGCTTGGAACCCAAACTTCTAAATCAATTGTTTTCTGCGATGCAAAACCCATGTCGCCTGTGCACAAAGTTATGGCGCGATAAGGTAAATTTAATTTTTCAAGAATTTCACAAGCCGACTGAATCATTTTCTGATGAATTTCCTCGGATTGTGCCGGAGCACAAATAGAGACCATTTCAACTTTATTAAATTGGTGCATGCGAATAAGACCCTTAACGTCTTTACCATGGGAGCCAGCCTCAGACCTAAAACATGGAGAATAGGCCGCATACAGGTAAGGCAATTCACTTTCTTCCATAATCATTTCACGCTTAATATTCGTCAAAGTGACTTCCGAAGTTGGAATGAGGTACCAAGGCTGCTCCGAATTTAATTTAAAAAGTTGATCTTCAAATTTGGGAAGGTTGCCGGTTCCAATGAGAGATCTTTCATGA
>CANEVK010000316.1 GCA_947442115.1 Bacteriovoracaceae bacterium
TAAGCTCAGTCACCTGATTATTATGGGGGATTTTAATGATGCTCCCCATGGATCCGTAAGAAAATTAATCAACCAAAATCTTCCATTTCTCATAGACCCATGGAAGAATTTTAATGAAAAAGAAGAAACTTCTCACCACGGCTTTAAAGGTAAAGAAGAAAATGGAGCAAGAATAGACTGGATACTCGTTCCTAACAAACTTCAGGTTGAAAAGCTTATCATGGATAAATCTCACCAATCAGGAAAATATCCTTCTGATCACTTTCCTATTATTTGTCAGATTAAGCTTTAATCGCGACTTCCTGGCCTAGATGAAGATATGTCTCAATCCCATTTTTTGTATTCTCAGTAATATCTCGGGATGGTTTCCAAAGACCTTTTTCTCCAAGAACGATCACAGTAGAGCCGCCAAAGAGAAAATATCCTTTTTCTTCCCCTCTTAAGAAGGGCTTAGTCCAGCGATGACTCTGAACTATTTTTCCAACACAAATCGCCCCAACTTCTATATAGGCAAGTCTTCCAAAATTTTCGGTTTGAAGAATTGAAACGTATCTTTCATTTTGTATGAAAATTTCATTTTTAAATTGGAGAGCAAAAGGATTTACTGAATCATAAGCACCTGGGACTGAAAAATGCTCTAAGACTTTTCCATTATCTGGGTAATGATAGCGGTGATAATCAACTGGACAAAGTCGAGCTATCAACAGAGGTCCTCCCTCAAATATTTTTGCTAACTGATCATTTCCTACGAGATCTTTGGCCAAGAGATAATTTCCTTTAACAGGGTATTTCAACTTGTCATCAACAGCATCAAAACCAACATAGCGGGCCTCAGCAAAAGCGGCCATCTTGTTTTGATCTGTCACAAATGAGCGCTTCCCTCGCTTAAATTTTCTAATAAAGAATTCATTAAATGTACGGTAGGAATCCCTTACATCTAAACCAGGGCGTGTGCCGGCTTCATAATCATCAATAGGAATATTAAATTTTTCAATAAATGGTCTAACTTTTCTATGGCTTGAAGGAAGGTCTTGAAAGGCACCATAAGCCTTGGAAAAGTACTTATTAGTAAAGGCCATGCCGAGCTTTTTTCCCGGAGCAGAGCGGTAGAGAAATTTGATAAATTTATCACCATAAACTTTTTCAACTTCGGTTTTCCCGGTCATGCGATTAAAGTATTTAATTTCAGGTGCATTGCCGTCCATGGTCATAAGGATTCCTCTTGGGTGATTTAACTAAAAAGATTATACTTGGCCCGCTAAGTACAGTCAAAGTTAGGAGTTATCATGAAACCGATTTTTTTGATGATCTTAATACTATTCTCTAAGACCATTTTGGGTGCTGATCTTTTACCAGTCGAATCCAAAACCATAGAGATCTACCGCAAAGTCGTCCCCTCTACGGTTAACGTTTCTAATATCAAGCTTTCGCGCAACTTTTATTATGGTGAAGTTGAAATCCCTCAAGGCCAGGGTTCTGGTTTTGTTTGGGATAATGAGGGTCACATTGTTACAAATTTTCATGTCGTTCAGGGTGGAAATTCTTTTGTTGTGACATTTCATAATGACCAAAAACAATATCGAGCGACCATCGTTGGGGCCACTCCTGAAAAAGATATCGCAGTCCTAAAACTTGAAGAAAAACCTGCCAAACTTATTCCTGTTGCGATTGGAACATCTAAAAATCTTCAAGTCGCTCAGTATTCTTTTGCCATCGGCTCGCCCTTTGGACTTGATTACACTCTTACAACTGGTGTTGTAAGTGCCTTAGGCAGAAAAATCGAGGGAGTTGGTGGAGTCAAAATTTCTGATATGATTCAAACCGATGCGGCTATCAATATGGGAAATTCAGGCGGACCACTTCTGAACTCTTCAGCAGAACTTATTGGGATGAATACAGTGATCTTTTCAACCAGTGGCTCAAGTGCGGGACTTGGTTTTGCGGTGCCAGCAGACACTATTAGTCGAATTGTTCCTCAACTCATTAAACATGGAAAAATCATCCGCCCAGGTCTTGGCATTTCAATTGTCCCGGACGCCATGAAAATTTATCGTCTCCAAATAAAAAAAGGGATTGTGATTTCCCATGTCGATGAAAAAGGCAGTGCAGCGGCTGCTGGACTTAAAGGAATGACTCAAGATCAATTGGGTCGTTATTATCTTGGGGACATTATTCTTAGTGTTGACGGGCAGGAAGTGAACAGTCTTGATGATATTTACCAGGTCTTAGATAAAAAGAACATCGGCGACACTGTTGATGTGAAGTACCGCCGAGAAGGAAAAGACTTAAAAGTAAAAATTAAACTAAAGGCGATTTAAGTTTTCGATCGCCTGAGAGATTGTTTCATTTTTCTTCGCAAAACAAAATCTTAAATACTTTTCTCCTTCAGTTGATTTTAAATAAAAGGCCGAGGGAGGAACAGTAGCGACTTTATGGTCCTTAATTAATTTCATGGCAAAATCGACATCATTTAATTTTGTGTGTTTTGAAATGGGGACCATCATAAAATATGTCCCTCTTGGAATTGAGAATTCAAAACCAAGTTTTTTAAGTTCATTATAAAAATGATCCCTTTTACCTTTATAGAGTTCGACAAAACCTGGAAGATAATCAGGCAATCTTTTGAGTCCCTCGGCCACGGCTTCTTGCATAGGTGTTGAAACAGCAAAAGTCACATATTGATGCACCAATCGGCAGGCACGAGTGACAGTTGGATTGGCACAAATCCAGCCAATTTTCCATCCTGTAAGACCAAATGTTTTTCCCGCACTAGAAACAGTTATCGTGCGATCTCTCATCCCTTCCAGAGTCGCCGTCGGGATATGTTTTGCCCCATCAAAGACGAGGAATTCATAGACCTCATCAGAAAGAAGATAAAGATCATTTTTGATCGCCAATTCACTCACGGCCAGAAGCTCAGCCTTGTCCCAAACTTTACCTGTAGGGTTATGAGGATTATTTAAAATCAAAAGCTTTGTCTTAGAAGTAATGGCCGCTTGTAATTCTTTCGTATCAATAGAAAAGTCGGGAGCGTGCATAGTGACGGGGACGGGTATACCACCGGCCATTTTAATTGAAGCCACATATGAATCATAAAAAGGTTCAAGAACGACCACTTCATCTCCAGGATTAATGAGTCCTGTGATCACCAGATAAATGGCTTCAGTTGCACCAACAGTTACAGTCACTTCGGACTCTGGATCGTAATTTAATCCATAAAAATTTTTATAATAGTTTGAGATCTCGTTCCTGAGATTTGGAGTGCCGTGAAATGGAGCATACTGATTATGACCTTCCTGCATTTTTTGGAAAGCAATTTGCTTCATCCAGTCTGGCCCATCAAAATCAGGGAAGCCCTGGCCGAGATTAACAGCTTGGTGTTCTCTGGCGAGGCGAGAGATAACACCAAA
>CANEVK010000317.1 GCA_947442115.1 Bacteriovoracaceae bacterium
CCCCAGAGAAAAGACTCGTTCGTCTCCCATTCTCTTTTAAACAAAAACATAAATGATCAGGTGTATGCCCTGGGGTTTTGAGGACTTGAATAGTATGATTTTTAGATAATTGAAATTCTGATTCATGACTGTTGATCAAGCACTTAAACTCACTTTCAAGCCCCTTATTTCCCTTGATATGATCAAAATGCTGATGCGTATTTAAAATTCCTTTGAGGACGAGATGATTTTTTTTGATATAATGACTTAAAATTTTATCATCATAGGGATCAATGACCCAGCATTCCGCTGAATTCTTATCCGTGACTATGTAGCTAAAATTTCGAAGATCATTTTTAGCAAAAAAGATATCAACCTGGATCATCATGAAAAATTTAATCTCTTATTACTTTCAAATTTCTTTTATATCTCTCATTCTGATTAATCATTTCATTGAAATTTATCTCTGTCGAAGACAATTTAAAACATTTAAGAATGCAGCCTCTCATCTTCCACAAGAATTCTCTCAGTTCATTAGCCTCGAGGATCATCAGAAGGCGATTAAGTATTCATCCAGCAAGTTGTTTGTTTCACAGATCCGCCTCCTCTTTGATGCGACTTTACTTTTGTACTGGTTTCCTTTCAGGGGAGCACAAGCACTTTATTCATCAATTCCACTTACTGGAATTCATCAAGACGCTCTTTTCCTCATACTTTTTATCCTCATTCAATTTGGTTTAGGTCTTCCATGGTCCATCTTCTCGACCTTCTGGATAGAGGAAAAATTTGGGTTCAATAAAACGACACCTAAACTTTTTATAAAGGATCAGCTCAAAGGTCTCATTCTGGGTGGCATTTTTTTAATTCCTATCATGTACCTCATTCTTTATCTTTTTAATGCCTTTTCCCAATCCTGGTGGTGGATTAGTTTCTTAGTGATGACAGGTTTTCAATTTTTTCTTCTCTGGATTTATCCAACGTGGATTGCTCCACTCTTTAATAAATTTTCCCCACTTGAAAGCGAAGAACTAAAAAATGGAATCAGTCAGCTGGTGCAAAAAGCTGGATTTAAGGCCAAAGAAATATTTATCATGGATGCTTCAAAAAGAAGTTCTCATGGGAATGCGTATTTCACAGGGCTAGGTAAAAATAAACGCGTTGTCTTTTTTGATACGCTCCTCAAGCAACTCAGTCACCAAGAAATTCTCGCCATTCTTGCCCATGAACTAGGTCACATGAAGCTAAAGCACATACCAAAGTCCATGCTTGCTTCAATTGGGTTTTCTTTTTTTGGTTTTTGGCTCATGGGGATGATGGCCCAAAGCCCTTGGTTTTATCAGGGACATTTTTTTAAATCTCAATCTGCAGGAATTTTAATTTTTCTTTTTACTCAAGCAATTCCACTCTACCTTTTCTGGTTTTCTCCGCTCAGTTCATGGTTATCTCGAAGAAGAGAATTTGAAGCTGATGCCTATGCCGCAGAAAATACAAAATCTCAGCATCTCATCGAAGCGCTTTTAAAATTGTATCAACAGAATTCAAGCCCAGTGATTACAGATAAATGGTATTCCCGATTTTATCACTCTCATCCACCGGCCCTTGAAAGAATTAAACATTTAGAATCACTCAAAACTTAGGCCAGTCAGGGATTGGCGTAAAAAATTGAGATAAGGTTTTCTGAACTTCTCAGTTTCATTATGAAGTTCATGATATCCGCCCTCAAAGATTTTGAGTTGGGCATTCTTTTCAACTTCCGTAAAAAATTTAATCATCAGTCCGGGATGAACCAGAACATCCTCCGTTCCAATCACACAAAAAAGTGGGCATCGTATTCTTAAAGGGCGAGAAAAAACCTCTCGCGATGCTTTGGTAACCTCTAGATATAACTTAGTGTGAATCTTTAATTGGGTAAATTCATCCTTCACATAATTTTCGTAAACTCGACTATCATGAGATAATTTTTTGAGATCTAATACTTTGGCCACAGCGATTGTAGGAAGTTTTGTCAGTCCTTCTAGAAGAAATTTTGGTGAATTTGAAAAAACTGGCCCCATTAAACCTGGAGCAGCAACAGCAGGGGAACTTAAGAACACTTTTTCAGGATAAAGATCATCCTGAACATAGTTTTGCATGTAATCCGAAACAATAAGCCCACCCATAGAGTGACCAAAGAGAATATACTGATTGAGGTTAAAATTTTTCTTTAAATAGCCAATGACAGCATCTAAATCCTTTGCAAAATGTCCGAATTTCTCAACCCACCCTTTTTTACCACCACTTCTTCCGTGGCCTCGCAAATCGTAAATCGCAATATTAAAGTTTTGGGAAAAGAGCTTTAAAAAGAATTCATGCCGACCCAAATGCTCGCCAAGACCGTGAGTTATGATCAACCATTTTTGGCTCCCTGTTTCTCGAATAAGGCACTTTAGTGGTGTTCCATCAAAAGAGATAATATCCCGATATTCATTATTCATATTATTTCCCTTCCTTGGGCCAGGGGCCTTGGTATAATCATTTTATGTATTGTCCTGAATGCTTTCAAAATACTTTAAAAGTAAAATCTAATGGAGTCATTAAGCTTGCCTTTAATGGCAAATCAAAAGCTTCATCTATCTTTACTTATAATCTCCAAAAAGAAACTCAAGATCAACTGATTGGTAAATTAAGAGAAAAAATCGCCGAGTTTTTTAGTTTTTACTCTGAATTTCAAAACAAAAGCCCCCTTAAGAATTTTGAAGCCTTCTCTTCAGATTTTGTTTGCACCAATGCTTGCAAGATTGACTACGTGAATACCAAAGTCAGCATGATTGGAGTGATTTTCACGAAAGATGAAATTAAGACCGTACTTAATGAAGAGGCCAAAAAATACGGTCTAGAAGTAGAAGTAAACTTTAATCATTAAAAACTAAACTTGAGCTTAACTTCAAATTCCATAAACCCTTCCAGTTGGAAAGACTCTGGCGCTTTTTTCGAGTTAATATAAGCATCAACCTTTAAGGCATTACCCTGAGTAATAAGAGGTAACAAATTAACATCCGGTAGCTCCAGATCTAAACATGTCTGCTCACTACATTCTTCAATCAAATCAATGCTGAACTTTTCAACCATCTCAGCTTCCTGAGACATTGAAACTCTGAATGCCTCCTCGATCACAGGATCTTTTTTAAGTTCAACCACCAAAGTCTCATTTAACATTTGAATCTGTTTGAAAAAATCTTTGTATAGAGGATGCGAGAGTAGAAACTTTTTTGTCTGGGCCGGTTTTTTTGTTTGAATAATATACATGATTCCGTTTTGATTATTCTTAATATACTTCTCTTTTTTTAGTTGATCATATTTCACAATCACAAGAGAGTTTTGACGATGTAAGTTTACGGACTCATCATAAAGATC
>CANEVK010000318.1 GCA_947442115.1 Bacteriovoracaceae bacterium
ATGACCGAGAAGTCCACCTAGATCAAATACTAAAATTTCTTGATTTTCATTTTTTGAATTTTGTATTTTAGATCTGGATGTGAAAAGATCTAGTGAAGATTGTAAGTAGGTGTGAAGCTCATTAAAATTTTTATTATCAATTTTTATTTTACTAGGATTTATTTTATGAGCAGCCATCAAATGTGCAAGCCCCATGGCGATATACCCATCTCTGTCTTGATAGAAATTGCAAAAACCACGATTTTCGTTTTTGCCTGCTCCAATATTTTTAAAATACTCAGTTCCATACCTTTTATGCAACAAGTTTTCAACGTGTTGCTTATGACTAAAATTTCCTGAATTGCATCTCCAGCCCTTAACTTGAAAAGAACCAACAGGGATTCCCTTATTAAGAATCCATCTCAAGTAATGATGATTCATGACAATGTCATAATAATCTTCAACAAATGGTCCTAGGATTTCATCATTTTCAAGTTTGTTTTTTATAGTGTAATGAATGATGACTGAGATACCGTAAAGAAATTGCGATGACGAAATTTGGTTTTCAGATCTTGTGTTTGTTTCATCGATAGGGTTGAGCCACAATTTAAATTTTCGTTGAGCTTTTAGGTATATGGCCTTCGGTTCTTTTTCTTCTTCTCTTATTTTCTTTAAGGATTCAAAGCTTGAAATTGCCTGTTGGTTTGGATTTTTATGTATTGTTTTTTCAACTCGATTAAAGTATCCCTCAGGCAAAACAGGATAATTGAAAGTGATGAGATCTGATTCTGTGAGTTTATTTTTTAAAGGGCTTAATACAGTGGCAATTTCTTTCATCCATTCCGTATTATTTGTATCATAAGCCTCCATAAGGAAACTTGATACGTATTTCATCGAATTATAAATGATAGTGTCAGTAAATGGTTCTTTCTTGATGTAATCTTTTAATTTATCCCTAGCTCCACCTGAGCGATACCAAATCTCATCCATTTTCCTTTTTTTATTCGACACAGTTCCTCTAGCTAAACTTGGTGTTGATTCAAGGGCCCTCCCAAACGACTTCACAAGCTCAAGGTCCGACTGAGCATGAGCGGGGATAAAGCTTAGTAAAGAAAGAAGTATGAGGAGGATTTTCATTGTCCATAAGTTTATCGGAGCTTACGTTTTGAAACTTGATGAATTTAGATTGTTTTACAAAAATCCTATACTTAGCTCAATTTCTGGATCAATAAGAATGTGATTTTTGGCAATTAAACAGGTCATTTTAAGATAATTTTTTTTCCTAAATACACCTTTGAATCGATATAAATTTTCTTGAGGTTTAAATGGTATATTTTCTTTTATTCTTGAGCTTATTTTCAATCCAGCAGGTTAGTGCACATAACGACACTCAAGATGGTGTTATCGGTGAAGATAACCGCATACAAATCACTGAAGAAAATCAACAGCCCATTCACCACAGTATGGGTGCTCTTTCCATACGTTTTAATGGTAAGAGATTTCGTTGCTCGGGATCCGTCATTGGCCCGCGACATGTCATAACGGCGGCCCATTGTTTACTTCAAGGGGTCAAATTTCCAGACTTAATTATTTTTTATCCCGGACTTTTAAAAGACCCGAACTCTGAAGAATTGCCTTTAGGTAAGTTCGTCTCAACCAAAGTAAAAGTATTTCCCGCATATTTAAAATCAAGAGTGGAAGACCATGATGTTGGTCTGGTGATCTTTGATGAGAATCTACCAGTTCATGCTTTAGATATTGAACCAGTCTCTCGCATTTTAAATTTAAGATACCTGAATCTGATTGTTTCCGGTTATCCCGGTGATAAACCCAATGGCACCATGTGGGAGTCCGAAGAGCGCAGTATGATTAAATTTCATCAAAATACTGGAACTCACTTCCTTGATACCATGCCGGGGATGTCGGGGGCCTCAATTAGATTAAATGATAAAATTGTTGCTATTCATAGCAGCGGCCTCAAAGATAAGCAGGGGAAGTTTGTTAAAAATAGGGCGCACTTTTTCAGCCGAAATTCTTTAAATATTATCTTGGAATGGTTACACCAATAAGTTTTAATTTCTTAAATCTTATGTAAAATAATTTATAGACTATTTTTTTAAGGATTTTATGTCTGATGACGCCCAAGTTTGTCCCAAGTGCCAATCTCCTTACGGTTACCCTGACGGGAATTTATGGATTTGCCCTGAATGCGCCCATGAATGGACACTCGAAGATGAAGAGATTACTCAAGATGTTTCTTCTGGCCCTAAATTCTTAGATGCTAATGGAGTTCAACTCCATTCTGGCGATACGGTCAGAACTATCAAAGATCTTAAAGTCGGAAGTGAGACACTTAAGTCTGGCACTAAAGTGAAGGGTATTAGACTTTTAGAGGATCCTGTCGATGGACACGATATTGCCTGCAAGGTTGATGGGTTTGGATCGATGTATCTCAAGTGTTCAGTCGTAAGAAAAGATTAAGAGTAGTAGCATTTCCAAAATCTCTCCCACATGACTTGAGGGTCTCCAGTATAGCCAATGCTAAATCTGAGTAGACCCTCCTCAAGACCCATCTTCTTTCTCTCTTCTTCTGGAATTTCACTCGAGGTACTCTTGGCCGAGCAACTCATGAGTGTGCGCGAGAATCCAAGTGAAACAGCATAGAGACCAAATTTTTCATCTTGAAGTTTAGTGGCAAGAATTCTTGCCTTATCTGCATCTTCACAAACAAGAGTTAAAACTCCTCCATGACCTAATCGACTGGCCCCCATTAAGTTGTAGAGCTCGTGCTGAGGATGAGATTTGAGTCCGGGATAGAGGACGTTGAGTTTCTTTTCTTCCATTTTGGCCGCTAAGAAGAGTGCCATATCTGAATGGGCCTTCATCCTGATCGAGAGATGATCCAGACGCAGATACAATTCATGAGCGATTCTTGGGTCCATGACAGGCCCATTGAGCATGACTGAGCCATGATTCACATCAATGAGTGAATTGATAAAGGCCTGGTCCCCACAAATGGCCCCAGCGATCATATCACTGGCCCCCGAGATATATTTCGTGCAGGAGTGAATCACCACATCGGCCCCAAGCTCTAAGGGACGCACAATCATAGGTGCAAACGTATTATCGATAACTAATTTGAGGTTATGCTTTTGACAAAGATTTGATAAGGCCTGAATGTCACAAACGGCCAGTAGGGGATTACTCAGGGTTTCTGAGTAAATGATTTTTGTCTCAGGAGTAATCGCCGCTTCAATCGCCTTTAAATCACGAATATCGACGAAAGAAACATTAATCCCGCGAGAGGGAAGTATGTTGTGAAAAAGAGCGTACGTTCCACCGTAGACTGTCTGTGAGGCGATGATATGACCTC
>CANEVK010000319.1 GCA_947442115.1 Bacteriovoracaceae bacterium
CGAATTGAATCTACATCTCTTCTCTGGATAGAATCAAAATCTTTACGCGTAAAAAGATCCATTGAAAATCGCTTCCGATCCCTTTCTCGGACAGTTAAATCACCAGGTGCAATGAGCTCACCCTTTACCTCTAAATTACCCAGGTCAAATTTTTCATATTTTTTATATTCATAGAGAACTTTCTCTTCTTTCGAATGCCCTGTGGTTGAAATAAGCACAAAAAATAGGATGAAAAATTTCATTTTGAGCTCTCCTGATTTTCATTTTTATTTAATTCACAATTAGATTTAAGACCTAATGAATAATCACCCAACTCATCTGCCCAGAAGGCCCCTTCAAATTTCCAAAAATACTCAAAGCGTGATCTTTTTACATTTTCATAATCTCCTCGCGAGCGATCAGAAATAAGGGTTTGCCCCGTATAAATGAGATCTTTCTTTTTTGAAAGCGTTTCAAGTTGAATTTTGAAAAGCTGGGAAGAGAAGAAGGGAACAGATTCAAGAAAATTAAAAATATCTTCTTTAGCGTTGTAATTTATTTTTGAAATAATATTTTCTTTTACAAGATTAAGATGGGGCAACAACCTTTTTTTCATGACTTGATCTTCATTCTTATGGATTAATTCATTTTCCTTATTAATTTTGTAAATGGTATTAAAATCAAGGCTGAATCTGGTTTGTTTTTTTAATCTCGTAACGATTTTAAAAGCAAAATCCTGAATATCTTTACTCTCGAGTTCATGCTTAAACATTAAATTGTAAAAATAATCCTGGGATTTTAAGTTTTCCGATAGAAATTTTTCTAACTGGTTAAATCGTGGACGATAAAATTGATAATATTGATTTATAATTGTTAAACTATCATCGTATAGGCAAAGTTTAAGATAATTTAGAGCAGCAAGGTATTCTGCTTCAGGGAAAAAATATGTATCCAACAGCGGTGACTTATAGGTAATCAAAAGCCCTAAAGATCGATTGTAATCACCAAGGTGATGGTACGCCCAAGCCTTTTCTAAAAGAACATAAGGCCATTTATAAGATTTCTTTGGAACCTGGTCATAGGCTTCAATGGATTCTTTATAGAGACCTTGTTTAAAAAGTCTTCGAGCTTTGTTGATTAAACATATCTCGTAAATCATTCTGTAATAACGTTTAATTTTTTCATTAACCGTTTTATTCTCCTCCCTCTCTGCTGTCTTTTGACATGAAAAATAGGCTTCAGATTCACTCTCATATTGGCCCAGAGATCCATGGATTTGTCCCTTAAGCAACTGCGATTCGGGAAAATAACGATGCTCTAATTTAACTTGCTTTAAATGTTCTTGAGATTTCTTATATTCCTTATTCTTGAAATATCTTCTGGCGAGGATGAAATGAATAGATGACGTTGGGTATTTTTCAAGCAGCCCAATATCATAATCTTCTAGGAGCTCAATTCCAGTAAAAAAGAGTAGTTTTTCTAACCTTTCTAGGGATGAGTTGGCCACCGGCCTACTATAGGTCTCATAAAAAAACTCATTCAATGATGAGAAGTAAAGTTTTTTATCTTCAAACTGTTCCGATAACGGTTTGGCAAAGGAAGAACTTAAAATCAAAAAAAAGAATACAACGATCATATAGTCCCTTAGTAGGAAAAACCCACGCTGATAATCAAGTCTTGGTTATTTTTGAAAGTCTCACTGGCACTTTGTCCATTTCTATTGGGCCCAGGAGCTTTGTAATGCTGCTGCATCCACTCGACACCGAGGTGAACATTTTCATTTAAATGAAACTTAACTTTCGTTTTCCAGGCAATTGATTGGTATCGTTCACGATCGTAAGCTGACTTAAGATTTGTATCATCCACTGTTTTTCTATTACTTTCGGCATCTATGAAACCGGCCCCAAGACCAAATGACCAATCAAAATAAATGATTTTATTAAAGGTGTTAATCTTTCCATAAAAAGGTGAATAAATAATCATGGCACCGTAACTCGCATTTAACCTTCTCACAAAAGGATCAGCGCCATTGACGCTTCTTACATTTTGCCAATTTTCATTATCTTCATTCTGATAAAAATTATAATACCCCTCAATACCCCACTCCTCATGGATGTAGTAACCCATTTTGGCACTCAAACCTGAAGTCTTCTGAAATGTTGAGGTGAAATTTGATAAATATCCTAAATCACCATAAAATTTGCCCTCTTTTTTATAAAGTTTATTTTGAAGAACATAAACTTTTTTATCTGGATCGAGCCAGAGGAAATCGTAAAGAGATTCCTCACTGGCATGAACTTTAAGGCTAGAAAAAATTAACATCATCAATAAATAAATGATCTTCTTAATCATAAAATCCTTTACTTGATATAGGTCACTCGTATTTGGGATCCGGCAACTGGTATTGAACCTGTATTAAATTTAATTGAACGAGATAGTGATGAGTATGTATAATTTTGAGTCTCGATTCCATCAACATAGACTTTAAGGGTACCCAGCTGAGGATCGTGGGCGAGAGCAAAACTATCAATGAGATTTATAAGATTGCCGCTCATCTCATTCAGAACTTGATAAAAATCATTTTGGATATCCGCGACAATCCCAGCAGTTAGAGAAGAAGCCTCTTTATACCTCGCTGAACCAGTAGTGACTCCATACTGGCAGCAATTAGAATTATTAACATCTACAATCGAATAGGTTTTTATAAGACCAGGGTTGGTTTTGAAAGATTTTAAATAATTTGTATAGTCAGCGACAGCTTTAGGTGACTGATCCTCTTCATCTGAAATCATTACGACAGCGAGATAAGCATCACTTCTTAAAAATGTTTGACCATATTTTTCTAAGAAACCTTCTGAAGCTTCAAGACCCTTTTCTTTCCCAGATCCTGATGTTCCGACTTGAACTAAAGCTTTAAAGTCTTCTTTAAATTGGTTCTGATTTGCCTTGGCCTGTGCAGATGTTAATTTAATATCTGAGCCATTTACCATTCTCCCTTTTTTGAAACTAGAGCTGGTATCAGTGGTCGTGATCGCCATTTTAAAATCAACATCTTTCTGAATAAAATCATCAATGAAAGCAGAGAAATTATTCCCAAGAGCTTCTTGCTCATCGTTCATAGAACCGGAATTATCAATAATCCAGATGATATCCAACTTCTTTGATTGACTGGCGGTTTGTTGAAATATTTCCTGACGACATCGTGGCTCAAGCCCAATAGTAGGATTTGATTCATCTAGACCATCAGGATCATTTCCATGGCCATTGTTACAATCTCCCAAGGACCCTCCGCTGGTCCCCCCAGTTGAACTTCCGGTTGTTCCACCAGTGGTTGAGCCTCCTGTTGTTCCACCAGTGGTTGAGCCTC
>CANEVK010000320.1 GCA_947442115.1 Bacteriovoracaceae bacterium
ATAAATCCGATGAGGATAGAGAGAGTTAACCCATTCCGTGGAGCCCTTTATGGCAAAAACACTGGCCCTCTTTTTTGTACTTGGTTTAATGGTAAGTTGTGCTTCTTATCATAATGAAAGAACGATTTCCTCTGTTGAATCTGAGAAGGAATCTCCTTATCGTTATGAGCGGGGATTTCAGCATGGTGGTAGAGGTGGGAATCACTAGCTCTATTTTTTTTGCCAGTCTGGAATGACGCTTACTTCTTCCAGAACTCTTTTATACGATTCTAAACGAGAGAGGATGAGTTCATCCTCTCTTTTATTTTGATCAAGAGATTGAAAAAAACAACCTTTGTTATTTCCCTCATGAGTACAAGTAGAAAATTTGCATTTTGTGGCGAATTCCTGAATATCAGAAAAACTCATGATGAGTTCCTCTTGAGTGAGATCACTTAAACTCATTGAACGTATCCCTGGAGAGTCGATCAACGTAAAAAGATCACCATCAATAAGCTCGGCCCAGGTGGTGGTGTGAGCACCCTTATTTGCCTTACCCAACTCAGCACTTAAGAGTTTAATTTTTCCAGCAGAGAGCTCTGTAATGAGACGACTTTTTCCAACACCTGAGTGGCCTAAGAGTATGGCCGTTTTGCCTTTAAGTTTTTCTTTGAGATCCTGAAAACCTTGAGGAAGATATTTGGCGCGATAATTTTCATCCTCGGCCGAAACTTCAAAACACTCACTCTGGATCCATTGAAGCCTATCGGCTTCAAACTTAATATCAAATTCAGCGGGATCATAGAGATCCATTTTATTGAAAATAACATAGGCGGGAACCTGCCAGTAGTCTGAGCGAACGAGGTAGCGGTCAATGAGACCTCGCTTAAAGGCGGGCCTCGTGGCACTGGCTACAACCATCATAATATCCACATTGGCCGCAATAACTTTTTTCTTTTGTTCTCGTGGCAGATTTCTAAAAATAGCATTACTGCGAGGTAAAACCGTCTCAATTTTCCATTCCTCACCACCGGCCGGTGGAGGAGAAATTTCCACCCAATCACCCACGACGAGATGATCCTCTTTTAGCAAAGTGGCCAAAGCCGTGGCAGTCACCATTTCTTTGGTGTCTGAACGCTGGCAGTCAAAATGGCGTTTCGATGAACGAAAAATTCGGGCCCGAATGATCATAAGTCCTTTCAGGTTAACATAATTACCATGACATGATTGACAATTTTTGACGAGGGACTTAAAGTTGGTTCCTCAAAGGCTTTGATTCTTAAACCCCTTGGAATCAATGGGTTTTTTAAAGATAAGCTAAGCGCACCGGTAGCTCAGTTGGATAGAGCAACCGATTTCTAATCGGTAGGTCACAGGTTCGACTCCTGTCCAGTGCGCCATTTTCATTCCATCCCATTTTAATTTAGAAAATCTTCCGGCCCTCCGTGCATAAGAGAAAATTGGTTTAGTAAAATTTCTGAGACGAAAAAATCATTAAGAATTTATCAACTAAGTTGCTCATTGGTTTTAGTGAATTGTAAGTCTTTCTCTTTAAAACGGGAGACCTTATGAGTGATGTAAGTTTGTCTAAAATTGAAAATATGATTTATGTGATTCGTGGCCAAAAAGTGATGCTGGATTCAGACCTTGCAGATTTATATGAAGTTGAGACGAAGCAACTCAACCGACAAGTCAGAAGGAATATTTTGCGTTTCCCGGAAGACTTCATGTTTCAACTAACTCAAGATGAATTTAGAGAAATTCAAAAGATAAAATGCACTATTGATCAGTATGGAGGTCAGAGAAAAAGTCCATACGCATTTACTGAAAATGGAGTGGCGATGCTCTCAAGTGTGCTTAATTCTGACAAAGCGGTACTAATCAACATTTCAATTATTAGGATTTTTACCAAGCTGAGAAGCTTTTTAATTTTGGAAAAAGGTTTGAGTGAAAGAATGAATAAACTTGAGTCAGGAACAAACAAAATTTTTAAACTTGTCTTTGAGAGATTGGATGCAATTGAGAATACAGTAGATTCAAAGCTCCCCTCATCGAAGAAGAAAATTGGACTTAAAGAAGAGTAAATAAATAAACTTGATGTGCCAAATTGGCACTTCAAGTTTGTAACCAATTGAATCTTTGGGGTTAAGAACTTCTTTTAGATTCATTCTCATTCCATCTTCGCCCCACATTTAAAGAAGGCCCCAAGTTTAATTTTGCCGATTTTGTAATCATGATTGATACACCACTTTGAGATTCCCGTGTGAACATCCATACATTTTTTTCTCACAGGATCTTGATCAAAAGCTACTCCTGCCTTCATTTTAGCATTTGAGCCATCAAGACAAATAAGCCCAGGTTTTCTTCCTGTCTGATAAAATTCTCTAATCTCAGAATAATCAAAGCGGCTGCCACAGAGCTTGAGGCATAATTCTTGGTGGAGTTCTGGACAAGCATAAAGATTTTCCACATCTTTTTGAGAAATAGATTTCATGTTCTTGGGGCATTTCACTTTGATTTTTTTTGATCCGACACATTCCGTTTCTGAGGGATAAAGATTTGAGGGTACATCTCCGCAAATCGTTTTTAAGGACGCTTGGGATATTTTTTGGCACTCTTGTGAGGCTTTTGATGTTGCCAGATAGATGGCTTCACAGTGTCCTGTGAGAAGACTTTTGCAGCTTTTGCGTTCTAAATCATGACATCCCTGGGACTTCATTTGGGATGGACTCAAATTTGAAGAGGCAAGGAGCGATGTTGAAAAAAGAAAAGAGAGGAGAAAATAAAATTGTGGCATGTTTGTCCCTTGATTAAATAACCCTTAAAGGCTTAGCATGATCTGGCATGAATTTGTTATCATTTTTATTATTCATTCAAACTCTCTTCGCGGCAACATTAGAGGTCAATCCAGATCATTCACGGATTGGTTTTGAAATTGATTACATGACTTTTTCCCGCCAGGAAGGGGTCTTTCTTAACTACCGTGGTTATTTAGATTTTGATCCCATTACGCTAAAAATGAATTCCCTCGAAGCCCAGATCAAATCATCCTCAGTGGATACCAAGGATCGTAAAAGAGACGCTCACCTTCGAAAAAGAGATTTCTTTTACGTCGAAAAATTTCCCTTTATAAATTTGAAGTCACTCCAAATTAAGTCGAGCGGCCCCAAAAAATTTAATGTTTTGGGTGAGCTAGAGATTCGAGGTGTGAAAAAGAATGTGGATCTCTTTGTGAGTTATCTGGGTGAAAAAAAAGATCATGTCGGAAAAGTCAGTTATTTTTTTGAAGCTCAGGGAGAAATTAACCGCAAGGATTTTGGTATCCATTGGAATAAGATC
>CANEVK010000321.1 GCA_947442115.1 Bacteriovoracaceae bacterium
GTTCTTCTGTTTGATGATTTACATCCATGCCAGCGGCCATGGGCAGAAAGAAAGAAAACTCATCCGCAACCCATAAATAGCTTCTTGTTATTCCCATGCCACCCATTGAGTGACCTGATAAACCCATCCGGTTAACATCCACTTCAAGATCTTTTCTCACAAGTCGAGCGAGATCTCTGACAAGCCCTCTCGTATGCCCTCCCCAATTTAGACCATTGGCCGAAGGCAAAACAACAATCATTTTAAGTTCATCAGCAAGGCGCTTGAGATTTTTGATGTAAAGATTGACGGCCCTTATTGAGCCCTCTCGATTCATCGTAGAGGAGCCTCCACCATGATTAAAAATGAGAGCAGGCACATTCTTTTCTTCTTTGATACTTTCAGGAATATAATAAAAAATATCGTAGCGAAAATCATTTTGATAGCGCTCTGGTGCCCAAGAAAAACTAGCGACAGAACCAATAGTATTAAAATAGCTTTGATCTTTAATGATACTGGCAAAAGAAAGATTCAAAAGTGTGCTTAAAAAGACCAAAAGAAAAATAAATTTAAGCATGAGAACAATCTCCCATTTAGAGGGGTGGATCATAGGACTGAAGTTCTCATTTGAAATCAGGCAAGTTGAACTTTGTAAATTCTATAGAGCTTCAAGCTCTTGGTTGCTTCTTTCGATCTTTATAACTATCTGATTTTTGAATCTGGCCTTCACTAAGCCCGTAAGCTTCCTTGAGCTCAAGTAAACCGACTGCATCCTCAGAAGTGATCTCATTTTTTAAAAGTCTAAGGTAAATCAAGATTTTTTGATTCAAGTCAATTGATCTTTCATTCAGGGCCTCAAACCTCAGGGATTTTACTCCCTTACTTTTTAACTCTTGGATCAGAAATGAGGCAGACTGAGGTGTTGCTTTAAAAAAAGTATTTCTGCATTCTTGATCTGCTTTGAGATGGTGCCAATGTCCATAAGGATCTTTAAGTTTAACTTCATGCCTCTCGCAAGGCTTTCCACAATCTTTAAAAGAGTGGCCTTTAGATAAAAAGGCTGCAAATACACAATGCTCCATATGAAACTCAGGCATATATTGATGAAGAGTCACCTCAAGATGACTGGCCTGGGTATGATCTATCAAAGCTATAAGCTGAGTTTGATTGAGATCATAAGACGTACAAAGACTCTTGAGTCCTTTTTCAACGAGATATTCTACGCTCCTCGAATTCGTCACATTCAATGAGAAGTCACCAATCATTTGAATCGAGCATTCCTTCTGCAAGAACTCGATAGCACCGAGATTTCGAACGAGAATGAAGTCTGGTTGGCATCTGATGATTGTTTTAAGGTGGTGATATTCTCGAGGCTTGAGAATCCGAGTGGTCGCGATGGCATTAGGAATTTTTCTTTGGCGAAGTGATTCAATCGAAACAGAGTAATCCTTTCCAAATTCAAAATCTAAGATGATGATTCCCATTAAATTAGAGTATTGAATAAAGTCACCTTGATCCCAAGCTACGAGGAAGCCATCTACCTGCTCTTTAGTTCTTAATAAGACATTAAGCATGGTGGCCTCAGCTGTGGACATAATCTTTTGTGGGGACTCAATTTGATTGAGTACACTGCGTTTAACCGATGTTCTCGAGCTATTTAATTTCTCAATAATTTCTCTTCTGACTTCTTTAATCTCTTTATGATTCATAAAAAGATTTTCATCTAGGTAGCACTCAAATGATTCAATCTTATAAGCACTCGCTCCCAGTGATCCTAACTCTTCACGCAGGTCATTTTCAGTCAGTTTTCGGTTCTGAGCAGCGGATAAATTTGAAATAGTTTGAGCATAGACTTCTCTGCCCTCAGGATCAATTGCTTTCACCAGAAGAGGTTCACCTAAAAGACCATGGCACATCATCGTGAGGGGAATCTTTTTTTGAAATTCTCGTGCTTGCCAACCTCGTTGCAACTCCCGCTCAAGTCCTTCAAAGGAATTTAAATAAACTCTCATTCCCTTGTTGAGATTGAGGGACTTTCCTAGTAGTTCTACATTAAAATGTTGACCTTGTTTATCAACCTTAAAAATCTTTGAGCCAACTTCACTGGCCCCCACAAACAAAAGACCCATTCCGGCCTTTAAATCTTCAGTGGAAGAAATCAACAAAGTATTCTTTTTTAAATCAATGACCTGACCAATTTCAAGCCCGCGGTGAGCACTGAATGTTCCGTCAACTAAATTTTGGTGATCCACCCCATTCAGCCAACCACTAAAAAATCCTCTCGAATAAGTAGTCGAGAGTTCAAGCTTTCTTTGATTTAATTTTAATTCTCCACCATCAAGCACTTCACGATAATTTTTAGCTGCACTCGCCACGTACTCGGGAGTTTTGAGTCGTCCTTCGACCTTAAAAGAGTTAACCCCAGCTTGCTTTAAGTCCTGAATCTGAGCGATTCCCATGAGGTCTTTAGGCGAAACGAGATATTTCTTTTCTCCCATGTCTTTTTTGACATCATCCACATAAAGCTCATACTCTAAACGGCAACTTTGAGCACACTGACCTCTATTGGCACTTCTTCCTCCAATTGATTCAGAGGTGAAGCACTGGCCCGAATAGGCCACACACAAAGCCCCATGGACAAAGACTTCTAATTCTTTATCCGTTTGGGAGCGAATTTCTTGAATATCCGTTATTGAATTTTCTCTTCCTAGAACAAAACGATCTATTTTTAAATCATCTAAGAGTTTGATGGCATCCGCATTGGTCACAGTCATTTGTGTTGAAGCGTGGATTCTTTGATGAGGGGCCATCTGTCGAATAAGGGAGGCCAGCCCAAGGTCTTGGACAATGAGGGCATCAGGACCAAGGGGAAGAATGGACTGAAGAAGCTCAATCACCTTAGGAATTTCGTGTTGGAAAATAACCACATTAAAAGCAAGGTTCGTGCGCACCCCGTAGAGATGACACAGATCAATCATTTCCTTAAGCTCATCCAAATTAAAATCTGTGGTTCGTCCCCGGGCATTGAAAAAAGGCACGCCAAAATAAACAGCATCGGCTCCATGATGTATCGCAGCAAGACACATGGCCATATTGCCAACTGGAAGTAATAATTCGGGTTTCATAAGGGGCTTTTTACCGAAACTTTCTCCCTCTGGTCAATGATTGAGCAAATTAATTTATTTGGATATGGTTCAGAGGGAAAAAATTACATTATATCCAAATAGTATAAGGTGAATTTTAATGGTAGTAAGACCACTTCTGGTCCCATTTTCCGGAATGTATATCACATGAAGTTTTTGAAAC
>CANEVK010000322.1 GCA_947442115.1 Bacteriovoracaceae bacterium
GATTTCATTCGCTCCATCAAGAGAGGCCTTCACTTTATTTTTACCACCCTCAAAGTGACGGTAAATATTTTCCAGTACCATGATGGCATCATCCACCACAATACCAATTGATAAAGAAAGTCCCAGCAAAGTAAATGTATTAAGCGTAAAGTTAAAATACTTAAGGATGATAAAGGCACCCAAAATAGATGTTGGGATCGCTAAAATCACATTGATTGTGGCAGCAAATGAACCTAAGAAAAGCCAGCAAACCACCGCCGTAAGGATAGCCGATAAAATCATCGTGAAAGAAAGTTCATGAATTGATTCTTCAATAAAGGTCGTTGAATCGAAATTCACACCAATCTCAATTCCTGGAGGTAATTCTTTTTTAAGAGATTCAATTTTCTTCTTCACACCTTGAGCAACATCAACAGCATTTGAGCCACGCTGTTTTCGTACACCTAATCCAACGGCGGTTCTGCCTCCAACGCGAGATATCCTTCTCACATCGGCGAGCCCTTCCTCTACACCGGCCACATCACCTAAAAAAATGGGAGAATAATTGGGAGAGCCTCCCCGACGGATAATAGGAAGTTTAGAAAACTCTTCAACTGAAGTCGCCTCGCCTAAGGTTCTCACATTGCGCTCGCGGACAAAATCTTCAATATAACCAGAGGGAGATTCCTTATGTTCAGCTGTTATGGCCCCCATCACATCAGTCACAGATAACTGATAACGATTCAGTTTATCATTATCCACCCAGACCCTTAAATTTGGTTCAACGTATCCACCCAGGAAAATATCTGCAACTCCCGAAACCGTCTGAAAGCGATCTTTTAAATTATCTCGCACATAAGTCATAAGTTCTTTGGGAGTCATTTTTTCTGAAGTGACCGAAAGCCACATAATGGGACGATCATCAGGATTAACTTTTGAAATAATGGGAGGATCTATTTCGCTCGGAAGGAAACGTTGGGCCTGATTAATTCTGGCCTGAACCTCTGAAACGGCGACATCGATGTCTTTATCTAAATTAAATTCAACAGAGATGTTTGCAGACCCAAGACGGGCCTGAGAGGTCATACTCTTTACACCTTCGACTGAAAGGACTGCTGACTCGATAGGATCAATGATATCAAGCTCCATCACCTCGGGTGCAGCTCCCTCATAGGTGACTGACACGTTAACCATTGGGAAATCCACATCAGGGAGCTGGGAAACACCCATTTTGCGAAGAGAAAAATAACCAAAGATGATCATGGCCGCCATGAGCATCCAGGCAAAAACAGGTTTACGAATGGAAAGATCGGATAAACTCATGGGAGAACTCCTGAAGCCGCTTCAAGATTTTGATAGCTCATGTGCCCCGCTACAAATAAGGAATCATAAGAGCGCTTATTTTGAATAAAGCTATTCATAGATTGCAAAACATCCAGATTCGTCACAAGACCAAACTGATAATCTTTAAGATTTAACTTATAGGCCTCTTCGCTTTTCATTCTTGCTTCTTTGATGGATTTTAGTTGTTCGATTAAACGTAAATGATTTTGATAAATTAAACTCACTTGTCTCTCAGCAGAACGAATGGTCTCATGAGCAGTCAGTTCACTAATACGTTTAGAAGCTACGGCCTCCCGAACTTGTGCCTGAACTGTTCCTCCTTGATAAAAAGGAACAGATAAAACAATTCCAGCATCCCATTCACTACTGGCCAGAATACCCGTACGATCGACATAATAATTTCCAACAAGATCTAAATTTGGATAGTGTCCACCTTTTGAAACATTCACCATATGGTGAGAAACCCGAACTTGCTGCTCAAGGGCCAGAATGTCAGGACGTTTTTTTAATTTATCCAAATAATTGAATTGATCATTTACAACCGCAGGAATGGGGCCCAGCTCTGGTAGATCTTGAACTTTTTTCCCTGTTAAAAATTCAAAGTTTTTTTCGGCTTCAATTAAATCTCTTTGTCCTTGCTGAAACTGTGATTCAGCGGCATGGAGCTGGGCCTCTGCCTCAACTAATTCCCCTCTTCGAGAGCGGCCAATTTTTGTTCGAGAGCGAATCTCTGAGACTCTATCTTTGGTGAGATTTAAAAAACTTTCTAAATTTTTAACGTCAACTTGAACCATTTTTAAAGAGAAATAGGCACTAATCACAGTCTGAAAAAGATCCAGCTCTTGAGCATCTTTTTGAAATTGAGAAAGCAAAACATTTTCTTTGGCCGCCTGCAATCCACTATAGGCACCACCCCGAATAAGAGGTTGAACTAATCGAACACCAACAGAATATTGCTTGGTCAAGGTGAAAGCACTAAACCCAGCAGCCGAAGGAGGATCGATGCGGGTATAATTAGCAAAACCATTTATCGTTGGAAGAAGCGCCCCTACCGCCCGAGATTTTTGTTCTTCCCGCTGAGTCACTCCCTGCTGGGCCCTTTGGACACTCTCCATATGAAGTCGAGCACCCATCCAGGTCTCTTTTAATGAGTAAGCTTCGGCGCTCAAACTAAAAAGACCAACAAAAAACGTAAAAAAGAGGTTTCGCAGCATGATAAATCCTCAAGAAAAGCATGAAGTTGATTAACGGGCTTCAGTATAAATTTACCACTCGTGCATGTCTAGCTATTGATAGCTAAATTCATACTTTGTAGGGGCAATTTTTAAAGCTATTTACTCGGTCAAAAAATTTAAAAGTGAGAGTAAATGTAAGGTGCATTTTACCCTACATCCTCTAAAGTTAGATGTATTAAAGTCTCAAGGAGGAGATATGAAGAAACTTGCACTTGTTGCATCTCTGGGTCTTTCGTTTCAGGCCTACGCATCAGTTGACACCACTTTTTTCCCATCATTAGATGTGAAATCACTACATGATCTTGAACTATCTAATGAGAAAAAAGGTGAAGCTCCTCGTTTCGCTGTCCCTCATGTTGTTTCAATCAATCCTATGACATCTCAGAACTGGGAAAAGTCAGCTCAAACTTTAACTTGGACTCACCAAGTGAAAGCTCCGAATGCTGTTTCTTTAAACTTCGGCTTTACACGTTTCAATCTTCCAGAAGGCGCAGAACTTAATATCTACTCTTCTGATCGCTCTCAGTTCATCCGTACTTTCACAGCAGCAGACAATAACGTGAATAACCAACTTTGGACTCCCGTTATCATGTCTGATGATGTGACCATCGAGCTTTCAGTTCCTGCTCAAGCTCTTGATCAAGTTCAGCTTGAACTAGGTCAAATTGGTCAAGGTTTCAGAACTTTTGCTCAATCAACTAATAAGTCTGGC
>CANEVK010000323.1 GCA_947442115.1 Bacteriovoracaceae bacterium
AAAGTAATAGGAAAAATAACCAAAGGTAAGTCCAGATAAAATCGCCACGGGTATGATCGCCTCAAAGCGGATCGGACCTTTCTTTTTAACAACTTTTTTTTCTTCTTTATTTTCACTCATAACTTCACCTTAATTCCACTTATATTGATCATACTTGTAGTACCACTGATAAAACTTCGTCGCTTCAATGGCTTTCCAAAGTTTTGTTTCTTTTAATCTTGCCACTACAGTTACTCGGTATTTCAAAATAAAAATTCTACTCATGATGAAAACAAAAGGGGACAAGACAAAGGTGATCACCGCTGAACCCATGACAATAGAGTTATTAAAGCGTGTGAAAGGAATAAGAGGCATGTTGTAGAGTGATGTATAGAAGCCTTGAAGCGAAGGAAGTTCTAAAATTTTTGATCCAACAGCATGAAAGGCCGGATCTAAAATAAAAGCCACAAACTTAAAAAAGAAAGCTGTGACTAAAGCTGCACCAATTTGAATTCTAAAAAAGAAAAGAACTAAAAAGATGATTAAACTATGAAGTGATAATGAAGGTGTCATTCCCAAAATAAAACCACAAGTCATCCCTGCGGCCAAAGAAACTGTCCCTGTATCTGAGTTTAGTAGCTTAATAAAAGCAAATAGCTGTTTGAGAATAAGTCCCATAGAATCTCCCTTAAAAAACAATGGTTTATTTTAGTGTTGAGGTCCCTTTAAGGCCACTCAAAAGCTAAGAAGGTAATATTTTCAAGCTTAACCCCACGCATCCCAGTTTTGACATATACTGCCATCACTTTTTACCGGGAGCGATTCTTGAAAAAATTCATTTTCTCCATGCTGTGTCTTGTGAGCCTTCATACTCAGGCCCAGGATTTATCACAAGAACACGAGAAAATTTGCTCTCGCGCAGATATTGTTAAATTGATGGGCCCTAAAGGGTCTTGTCGCATGCTTATTACTTTTCAAAAAGCTTCAGAGACCCAAGGAGTTTGCCAAGGAGTTTTTGGTCGTTCCATGCTGTGCCGAGTGACTTACCTGATTTCTGATGAAGGAACTGGGATGCAGCTTTTATGTGGTAAAGATTTACAAAAACCTGAAGTTCAACAAATAGTTGCGGCGAAAGCAGATGCTCATACGGTTTCAGCGATTGTCACTAAGGAAGATGGCACGCAAGTTATTGTGAACGATGAAAAAACAAATACCATTCTTGAATCTCAGTTGATGACAGTGATTCTTATGAAGACCGGCGAAGTGACTCAAGGCCAGGTATATTTAAATTTAAAAACTGGCCCGGTACCACTGAATCAAGTTCAGTGCCTGTAATTTATTTTTGAATTTGCGCCTTGGTGAGACGCTCGACTTCAAATGGTTGATTAGTTTTGAACCAGTCGTTACCTGCACCACGGCCTACGGCCTTCAAAAGATCAGTGGCAATTTTTCCATCTCTCATGACAGCATCATCAATGTGGACAAGTTTTACTTCACCGGTGATTAGTGATCCAGCACCAAGATTTTTACCATAAGAGAGCATATCCCTAAACACACATTCAAATTGAATGGGTGATTCTTTGAGGCGTTTAGCTTTTATAAGCTGCGAATCTACAGGAGTTAGGCCCGCAAATTTAAACTCGTCGTCTCCGAAAGGAAGTTCAGTTGAGGAGAGATTGACCTTTTCATAATTATCTTCCGTACAAAAATTCACCACAAACTCTTTTTCACGCAAAATATTTTTAAGCGTATCTTTAAAGTCCCCTGTCGAGGTACGGATCATTGGGCAAAAGGCAATGATCATGGGACTTGCGGAAACGGCCGTAAAAAAAGAAAAGGGAGCCAGATTATTTGAGCCATCCATATTGAGGGTAGAAACCACGGCGATTGGGCGGGGGAGGATTGATCCTATGAGAAATTTATAATTATCGGCAAAAGGACCATTTGTTTGATATGTTTTCATAAAGAAATCATATAAGAAATATCACCATGTTTAAAACCCTAATTCTCTCTTCGTTTTTCTTTCTTTCACTGAGTCAGGCCCACGCTCGAGTTGATATGCGATGGTTCACAGTCGCTGCGGTGGTGATTGAGGATGAAAAGACTCAAATCATGTTTGATCCGATGTTCACGAGGGCCAATCTCTGGCACTGGCTTAATTTTTCCAAACTCAAATCAGATCAAGCTCTTGTGTCCTCAGTTTTAAAAGATCATGAGTTGAATAAACTCAACGCCATCTTTGTGAGTCACTCCCATTTTGATCATTCCATCGATGCTCCCATGGTGGCCCAACTGACGGGGGCCACTTTTTATGTGGATCCAAGTACAAAAATCATCGCTGAGGCCTATAAGAACCCGGGGATTAAAACTCAAGAGGTGGAAAATCTTAAATCCATCCAGGTGGGAAATTTTAAAATCACCGTAATGAAAAGAACCCATGCTCACATCCGAACCTTGGGTATAAATTTTTTAAAAGGGCCCGTTTCAAAAGATTTTGATTTTAATTTTTATGATTATCAGATGGGAGATACTTGGTTTTACTTGATCGAACATCCAGAAGGAAAAATTCTTTTAGATCAAGGATCAGAACCGTTTAGCACCACCGTCCAAAATTTTACTGATAAAGTGGATGTTGTCATTCAAGGTGTGGCCAATAGACCGAGTGATGAAGCGACTTCTGAGGGTTATGTGAAGCAGTTCTCACCAAAGATTTTTATCCCCACCCATTTTGATAATTTTATTTTTAGCTTTGATCCTAAGGGAAGCTTTTCCTATTTGCCGGGTGTGCGCTTAGATGATGTGGTGGCCAGATTAAAAAAAGATCATCCGGACAAAAAGATTATCGTTCCAGAATACGGGAAGAGGATTCAACTCTTCCCGTAAGATTGAATTAAAAATCAAAAGATAATTTAGCTGAGCTTCGAGAAACATCCATAATACGTGAGTATTCTGCCCCTAGCTTTAAGAAGGCCAGCTGGATATTGGCCCCAACCGCAAGGTATGAGCCGGAGTTTGAGACAGAGTCTTTTTCAGTTGCACTATAACCTAAAATATCACCACTTGCTTCTAAATCCGTCTCAGCTGACACACTCCCCACTTTCGCATAAGGAGTAAAAATGAGGATTGATTTACTCACGCCCACCCACATGATGCGAGTTTTAGACGAAAGATCAGTTGTTGAAGCCACTGGGCTTGTTTGCTTGAATGAAAAATCAGAATTGGCAAAATTAATTCCAAACGCGACATCAAGCGGAAGACCAAAGTAGCCCCCTGCATTCCAGC
>CANEVK010000324.1 GCA_947442115.1 Bacteriovoracaceae bacterium
ATTTATTGTTCTCATAATCCTTATGCAATCTTGTGGAGGACAAAATAATGGTGGATCAACAAATCCAAACCAAGGCAAGGAAGCGAGTAATTCTGAAATGAGTTATACCTCTAAAGAAAAAGCATTCGCTGATAAACTATCTCATTGCTTCGAGGATTATGAGGGGACTCTAAATGAATTAGGAAATTTAGAACATGATGATGCTCAATTTGTGGCGATCGGAGTAACCGGAAATGAATGCTTGGATATTAAAAACATAAGTGCGCTCAAGTTCATTCAAACGGAATATAAAAATGCAAAAAATGGATCAAACAAGAATTGGAACTTAATGGCGAGAAAAATTTTAACAAAGGGTTTAATATGAAAAAGATATTTTTGATAGGAATTTTTATTGGGTCAAATTATGCTTTTGCTGGGCCTATTTATTCATCAAACTGCTCAGTGGCCAAAGACATTCAAAACCCGGTGGGAAGCTCAGGCTTTTTCATGAGTTCTGATTGTAAGACGGCATTCGTTATGCCGCCGGCAAGCGGGGTGACGACCATCGTGGGTCATACTTCTGGTAATCTAAAAAGATGCAAAGAAGTTGATTCATTCAATAAAAATCTCAAACAAATTAATAAAGAGATTAATCAGGCGCTTAAATCAACAGAAAACATGGAGGAGATTAAAAGGCTTTATGACCTTCGATCTTTGACACTGGAGCAGTATTCTGACTTATCAAATTCTCAAGGAGCTTCCATCGAAATGAATTTTTCCATGAGTATTAGTGAGAATCTCATTGCTTATCAGGAGCTTAATAGTCATGTCTCCATTCATTTCTCCCCTGTTGTGATAAAGAACGTTAAGCTTGCTTGGAATGAAGTAGAGAAAGTCGATCCTAGTATGAAGATTGCTTTCAATAAATCAATTCCATTACCAGCAAGTGATCTTAATGGTGCGGGTTCGTTCAATGGGCGCCTAGACTTAAGTCTTTTTGGGGCTTGTCCCTTGCAAGATCCCTTTACTCAAGAATTCCCAAAAAAATTAAAACTTAAAAATCTTGCAGGTCTCATCACACCAAATGTGATCTATGAGTATGATCTTGAAGCCACTTATAAGTACACGGCTTCTTACAACCTTTCTACTCTGGCGATTAAAATTAAAAAGAATTCGACCTCAGGGGGTCTTTTTAAGACCAGCTCAACATCGAAATTGATAGAAAAAAATGAGTCGGACAGTTTCTTTAAATTCGAAATGGATTGCGATGACGAAAGGATCTGTGAACAGGCAAAAACTGAAACGGCTCTTAACATTAAGCTAAGGCTTATGAAAGAAGTCTTCGATAATATCTCCGTCACAACAATGGGGTTTAACCCCACCCTAACAAATCTACCTACAGCGGGTACTAGTGGCGCTCAAACCGCCGCCGAAGCATTAAGAAAATGTCCAGATACCTACTGCCAGGCCGGGGCGATTATTTTGGATGTTGCTCAATCCATCTTCGGTGGATCCTCAGCGACGGAGGAATACATTAAAAGAAACGATCACTGGGCAGAAGAAAAGGTCATAGAAAGAAGACCAGTTAGTTTTAGTGGAGTCATGGGATTTAAAGGATAATTCAATGAAAAAATTAATCATTTTCTTAGGACTCATCTTCTTATCGCAAGCGTATGCATCTGATGGGTCATGGACCACAACTTTTGAAGAGGGAGCGCCTAGCTGCTCCCTCTATCGGAAAAGAGTGGCGAATTATTATAACCGATTGAATGAAACTAAGCTCGCCTCAAAAGCTATTAACGCTAATCTCTCCCCCCAAGAAATTGCACGGTTTGTTGAACTTACGATGAGAACCGGAGTACCACTATCGACCGATAAAATGGCTTTATGGAGTATTGAAATTTCAGTTGGAGAATTGAGTGAAAAAATTCATCATTCAATTGCGAGATTAGAAGTGACATCATCTCTTTTTAATTGGGAGTCTGATAAATTTTTATTTCCTCGCGATGTTATGAATGTCATGACAGATGCCGTGAAAAAAACCATGAGAATTGAAATGGCGATGCCCTTTCCATTTGCTTGCCTACAAGTCATTGATCTTCATTTAGGATTTAGATGGATAGATCAAACGCGGACAGATTTGCAATTTGTGCTTGATAAAACGACTTGGGATATTAATCATTAAAAAATGACAAACAAAGTCAGTTTCGTATCTGATGACAGGCTGCAATGTCATTTTTTTACCTCTTCTAAATAAATGTAGAAAATTATTTTTGTATGTTAAAATTTGCCCAAACATTTTTAGTGGTCAAAAAATTTCAAAGGAGGAATTTTGAAAAGACTAATTTATTTAGCAGTTTTAACAACTGTTCCACTTGCCTTCGCGCAAAACCAAAAAGGTCTTATTGGCAAGTATGTTGATAAGAGTGAAAAAAGTTATTATGGAATGTCTGGTTGTGGTCTAGGTTCAGTTCTTTTTGGAGAAACTGAAAATCGTGGAGGCCAATTACTTTCATCGACTACTAATGGTGTTTACTCAAATAATACTTTTGGTATGTCATCTGGCACTTCAAATTGTGTTCCAGAAAAATCTGCGAAGACTGCTGAAGTAAAGAAAAACATGAACATGTTCATTTCTGCAAACAAAGAAGCCCTTGCTAATGACATCGTCAAACAAGACGGAGAAACAATTACAGCTCTCGGAGAAATTGTTGGTTGTAAAGATACTAAGTATCTTGGAACAAAACTTCAGTCTCGCTACAATGTTATTTACAGCAAAAATGAAACAACTGCTGTAACTGACAATATGTACGATGTTATCGCTAATGATGGCTACTTAGTAGAAAATTGCAAACTTTAAGGATTAACTATGAAATATCTTATTATTGCTCTTGCTCTCGTTTCAAATATTGCACTTGCTGAAAAGCCCTATGGGATGGCCGGTTGTGGCCTTGGCTCAGTCATTGTTGGTAAGGATGGAAACCAAATTATTGGTGCGACAACAAACGGTACTGGGACTCAAACTTTTGGGATTTCTTCTGGTACTTCAAATTGCGTAACAGCAACTGACAAAACAGCGAAAATTAAAAATTTCATTGAAGCAAATTACGAAAGTTTAATTACTGATATGGCAAAAGGAAATGGAGATTCACTAACAACTCTATCTTCACTTTATGGATGTAATAATTCTAAGTTTTCTAGCGCTCTGAAAAATAACTATTCTGTAATTGCTCCAGTAAAAACTGATGCTACTTATGTCA
>CANEVK010000325.1 GCA_947442115.1 Bacteriovoracaceae bacterium
CTCGATTAAAAAATCCAAATCGCTGGTCAAGAGAAACAAGAAATTGGAAAAAGATTGATGAAGTTTATCTGAATCATTTACAAAAAGAAAAAGAGAATGATATTATTTTAGCATCTTAAAGATCAGGTCCACTGGTCAACAATCCAAAAAAATTCCGAAACTCTTTGCAGAGGACCAGGAGAATGGTCATACGTAATTAAGAACTTCTTCCCTAAACTTCGAAAAATTAATCAACCTCGTTCAGATAATCCCATCCTCGCTAAATCAGTTGATGGCATTCAGTCTTTTATGGTGGAGGAAGATTGGCCAGGACTCAATCGGCCGATGATTGATGGCACATGTCCTTCAAAACTTCTTACAACAAGAACTGGTGAAGCCTTAACCATCTATGGAATTTCGAGCACCAGAGAACAAACAACAGCCAATAATTTTAAGTCCCAAATCTGGGACAAGCTTGGTCCAAATGATAAGGCAATTGTGCTTTATCATCGTGCCCACTTAACAGACGGTTTAGATGTCTGCCAGCCAGAAATGATTTCTGAAAACAGCTGGGTATCAAACTTGGGTAACTTCTCATGGTATGGACGATTTCTTGATGATAACCCAGAAGCTAAAAAAGATATTAGCCTTGTATTTATCGATGAAAAGTTTGACCCTACAAACGAAATGATCACTTTAAATTTCACTAAACGACAATCCAAAAGATCATCCACAGATTGGGCCATAAGCTTGAGACCCTTTAAGAATATAGTGAATGAAATCGGTTTTGAAATGTTCACAAATGAATCAGACATCCGGAGATTATACAATACCCCATATTCATCTGGGTCAATGACTCTCCCTGAAATTGCTGATGGTTTAATATTTAACTCTGAAGCACATATTCAATTTAAAAATCTAGCCAGCTCAGACTACCTACCTGAATATTGCCCTCGTCAATCAAACTAGAAATTTGCATCAGCAAGAATACTTAATACCGTCCTTGCATGCCATTTTCCTCTTCGGGTTTTTGTTGGAACTCCCATAGTGTTTAGGACGTCAGCAATCTTCCAGTAACTATAACCCTTATCCTTAAGTTCACGCATCTTGAAGATAACCTCCTGCTCACGCTTGTGCTCCGCAAGAGTTCTTTGCTTAATCTTCTGCCCATAGGCCACCCCTCTTACCCTTTTTTGGTTTGTGCCAACCTCTCTAATACAGATTCCATGTATCTTGAGGTACTTCAAAACGGTGGTTCTGGCGGAAAAAATCTGTGATGCAATTTCCTCGCAAGATAAGCCTTCAACGACATATTTTTGATGGAGGAAAGTCTTGTTCTTGTATGGCTGATCGTTGCAAACGCTTGAGATTATTAATATATTCGCCGGCGGAAAATAGTTGGGGATAGAGTCGATTGGTGACCCCATTTTTAAATTCAGTCGTGATCTTCGCAAGAAGTGAAAGATACTAAAGCCCAGTTTAACCCACTGGGCTTTTTTATTTCAATATCCTTAATCTACCTTCAATTTTGAATCATGTGATTTAAAAGAAAGTCTCGATTACTCTTTTCTTCCAGGCTCGATGAAATACTAACGGCTGGCAATAAACTTCCACTGGTATCAATCGCCGTACTCTTACTTGCAATCGCTATGACCTTCCCAGTTTTCTTTTGAATGACAGGAGAACCAGAATCGTTGGAAGCAATTGAAGCAGATCCTTCTCCCTTTTTAGAAGATGTCGAAGGCCCCAATCCAAAGATATAAGAATTCAAAGCGAGATATGAAGCTTCCCCAGAGGATCGTCCATATATTTTCTTTTCCATATCAATTTTGCCTGCACCGTAATAGATAAGCCGTCCGTAGATAGGAACATCCATATCACCGATTAGAAAATTACCTTCAAAAGCCGAATAATTTGAGACTTTGATTACCGCCAAATCATGTGTTGCCCAACCCTCTTCGTATTTGGGATGAGGAATGAGTTCTAAGACTTCTAAGTCTAGTTTCCTCTCATCAGCGGAGATTATACCTGTCAGCTTGGCCATTCTTCCATCTCGCCACGAATAGAGGCAATGAGCTACAGTCACAATCAGAGATGGATTTACAAAAAAACCACTACAGATCGAGTCTCTCTCATTGAATTCTAATCTTACAAGGTCGGGCTTACCTAAAAGGGGCTGTCCATTTACTAAAGCAAAAACACTCAAAGACTGAATCCATGCTATGCAGAAAAAGATGAAGCTTTTCATTCTCTCAATCGTAAGAAAACATACCAAGTTTACAACGACTTAGGTCTGAGGTGAAAACACCATTTTGCTCAGGACTGAGCATCTTATTTCCTCTTGATCGAATTTCCGGATTTGATAGAATAGAAAAACTGGTGGAGTTTGATTAAGGGTGCGACGCCTTTCTCCACCAGAAACCTTCCCTAAATTCTTAGGGTGTTTTCTGGCTCAGCTATCGCATTGCACCTCAATCTTTGAATCATTATCTAGAGTAATCCATCGTAAAATTCGTTTATGAAATTGATTAGTTACAAGTGAAAAAGGTGTGGCAAAAGTGCTTTCTTGTAAGCGTTTGTTTAGGGGATCGACTGCCACACCATCTTTTTAAATTCAGTTTCGATCTTCGCAAGAAGTGAAAAATACTAAAGCCCAGTTTAACCCACTGGGCTTTTTTATTTCTCAAGTTGACCCTCATTCTGGTGCTGTTAGAATTTTATAATGGCGTTTATTTTCCTCATTCTATTCTCATCACTCGCTTTTGCTGAGCTTTGCGGCCCTCATGAAATTTATGTCCGTGAACAGTGGATCGAGTCATACACTAAAACAGACAGTACAAATGTCAGGGCCCACGCCAGGAAAGCTCATTGCCGAGAATTAACTCGCTTCAACTATTATCAAGATTCAACAACTCAAACCTTCAAAAAAATAAAAACAAATATAAAAAAATGGAAACCAGAAGAAAAAAAAGTAGTTGATGAATATCTTGCGAAACTTCCTCAATGGGTAAAAAATTATAGACTTGGAGAAGAACTTAGAGGTGATGTCGGGGGTAATGCTCACAATCCCGCAGCTGGAGTACCTCTTACAAGAACTCTAATTGTATTTGATAAATTTTTTGAAGCTCCAAATAAGCTTGCTGTGCTTATTCATGAAGTAGGTCATCTTACTATTCTGGATTTAACCAATGAAGAGATGGCTGGCTTTACTAAGTCTTCTGGATGGATCATTGATCGAAAAAAG
>CANEVK010000326.1 GCA_947442115.1 Bacteriovoracaceae bacterium
AAGGCTTAAGATCAGAGGTTTCCCCGGCCCATGTCTCATCAATGCTCGATCAAATGGTGGAGCAAAAAGTGATTTCTAAAGCTGAGGCTGAAAAAGCTAAGGCGAGAATGATTAATCTTTCTCCCGAGCAGTGGAGTGCCATAAATAAACAAGCTGAAGGAATTGCAAGCAGATCTCCGGCATCGGCCAATGTTCCATCTGAAAATAAGATTGAGGAAGTAAAAGGGATTGATCTTGATAGTGCTCAGTTTAAACAAATTCAAAATGACATCGGCAAAATAGTTCCTGAATACAAAAACTAGCTAAAACGGATCTGGAACATACTTCCAAATTTTTTTCTTGAGAGATGAAGGTATAAAAAAATCTGCAATCTGAGATATTGCCTTTAAGCGCGCAAAACTTTTCATACCCCATGGATAATGAGATAAAACAATTCTCGAATCTAGAACTTTGAAGAGGTAATTTAAGATCATTGCAATCATCATAAAATCATCTACGAGACCAAAGAATGGTACCCAGTCGGGGATAAAATCAATTGGTGAAATCAGCAAAAAGATAAAAATAATAATGAGTGTTCTATCTCTTAAGGGTAGCCTTTTATCCGTGAATAAATTTCTGATGAATATTTTGAGATCTAGTAAAAATTTCATTTTGTAATTTCTTTTATCACGAGTGAGCTTGCTGCAAACGCGAATGCTCCCGTCACAAAACTCACAGAACCAAATCCCTCAGAGCAGTCCATGTTTTTTGCCATGCCAGGTGGTTTGAAAGTCACACATCCATCTGCCGTTGGATAGACGGCCCGTTCCCTGGACCAAATGGACCAAACACCAAAGTTTCCTTCCGTTTCTCCTGGAAAAGAGAAGTCTTGCCGTAATTTTTTTCGAAGTCGCGCCAGAAGTCGATCATTAGATGAGGTGGACATATCTGTTATTTGAATCTGTGAAGGATCTGTTTTTCCACCGGCCCCACCCATGACAACAAGAGGGATACTATTTTTACGGCAATAGTCGATAAGATAGCATTTATTCGTAAAATCATCACAAGCATCAACGACAAAATCGTAGGGCTTATCAAAAATGACACTTAGATTTTTTGGACTAAAAAAACATTGCTTCGTGTCAATTTCGCAGAAAGGATTGATCTCTTGAATCCTTTCTTTCATCACATCAACCTTAAATTTCCCAACCGTTCCATTCAGTGCATGGATTTGGCGGTTAATATTTGTGACACATACATCATCGAGATCAACTAAAGTTTGGTGTCCAATACCAGTCCTGGCCAGTGCTTCGGCCACCCAAGAGCCAACTCCACCAATCCCAATAATAAGAATTTTTGATTTTCGGATTTTTGCCATTCCACTTATTCCATAAACTCTGACGATACCACCAAATCTCGCTTCAAAATCATCATTGATCATAACGCTCTCGCCATTTGATTTATTTTTAACTGTCCGCAAGCTGCTAAAATATCTTCGCCCTTAGTTGTTCTGACCATCACCCTTAATTTTTTTTGTACAAGAAGTTTCTTGAAATCTTCAATCTCTGCATGGCTTGGTCTTTCCCACTTGGCACCTGGAAATGGATTAAAGGGAATAAGGTTCATGATAATTTTCTTATTCATGAATCTCTCGGAGAGGGCCTCCGCATGTCTTTCAGTCATATTTAAATTTCTGATGAGCAGGTATTCTATCGTTAAAAATTGTCTTTTTAGAAAACTCATTTGATCAAATGTTTCGAGAACTTGATCGATTGGATATCTTTGATTTACTGGAATGAGGAGCTGGCGTTCATCATCAAAAGGAGAGTGGAGGCTGAGGGCAAAGTTTATCTTAGGAAAACTGGCCAGGTTATGCATCCCAGGTAAGTAACCAACGGTAGAAAGTGTCATTTGCCTTTGCCCAACTCCAATGAGTTGTGGATCATTAAGGACTTCAATCGCTTTTTTTACATTCACAAAATTATGAAGGGGCTCACCCTGGCCCATAAAAACGATATTTGGCAGTATGGCTTGAGGATGTTTATTCAGTAGCCAATCTTTAACTAGAAGATACTGGGCTACTATTTCTCCAGCTTCTAAATTTCTTTTTAAACCCTGAGTTCCTGTAAAACAAAAACTACAGTTCATAGCACATCCAACTTGAGTGGACAGGCATACCGTATATCTTTTATGAAAGGGGATGAGGACGGACTCCACCTCAAGACCATCATGAAAGCTTATTTGAAATTTGTAAGTGCCGTCATTGGATTCCAGGATTCGAGTTATCCTTGGAAGTTCAATGGAAAAATGACTTTGAATGAAATTGATATTATTTTCTGAAAGATGCTTCCTCCAGAGATCGCGGTTCTTGTAAAGCCCATCAGTCCAATAGGGGACTAAATTTTCTGAAAGACTATTTTGCTTAAAATAATTTTTCCAATCGTCTTGGGTTAATGAATAAGCTGAACTTGTGGTCATAAGGGGACTATAACTTAAGAACTAAAAGGTGTCATTTCAATGTTTTAGATCCTTATTTGGGGTTGGTTATGAGCTGGCAAATAATTATGTCGTGGCCTAGATGAGGTTGCCTTAAAAATTTGTCTTGGGTCTTTCTAAATAGTTACATTTCAAAACGAACAATGATTTAGATTAAAAAGCTTATTGAAATCTTTTACGAGGCGCGTAGAATGACCAACAATTAAATCTTTGTTTTCGATTTTGTTGTTGGACGTTTTTTCATGCTGCACGTTTGTTGAATCCAAGATCGAAATAAAACCGCAAGGCCATTAGCTTTCTTTTTAACTTTTTTCACATTGATGAGTTGAAGGAATTCTTTTGTCACTTTTGCGCTCCTTAAGGAGTCTAGTCATGAAGACCAGAGTTTTAAATTTCGCTTTTAGTTTATTTTTATCAATTACATTTTCGGCCTGTAACAAAGAAGAATTTTACGACAAAGGCTTTTTAGAAATTCCAACTGATCAGCCTACGGATGGAGTCGTAGGAGGCTCTACAACTGGTGGAACAACAGGAAGTTCAACAACTGGTGAAACAGCAGGAGGCTCAACCACTGGTGAAACAGCAGGAGGCTCAACCACTGGTGAAACAGCAGGAGGCTCAACCACTGGTGGAACAACAGGAAGTTCCACCACTGGT
Organism: Bacteriovoracaceae bacterium; assembly: GCA_947442115.1. Taxonomy (GTDB): domain Bacteria; phylum Bdellovibrionota; class Bacteriovoracia; order Bacteriovoracales; family Bacteriovoracaceae; genus Peredibacter. Next base: position 3,133 of record CANEVK010000326.1, read on the forward strand.
GAAACAGCAGGAGGCTCAACCACTGGTGAAACAGCAGGAGGCTCAACCACTGGTGAAACAGCAGGAGGCTCAACCACTGGTGGAACA
>CANEVK010000327.1 GCA_947442115.1 Bacteriovoracaceae bacterium
AGTGGGATCATCTTCTACTCTCAATCCACGACAGTAAAGACCAGTGTTTCTATTGTCTTGTACCGGAGTTTCAGTCGATGAATAATCGTTATAATCAAAGAGGTCATAAGTTAATCGAACGTTTCGTAATGGCTCTGAACGCATATCCATCACCAGCACATTGATATTTGTTTGAGGGGTAATTCCTGGGGCCTGAACAACAGTCGCCGGTATCGTCACTGCATCACGGCCAACACCAAATTTAAATCTAACTTTTACGATCCTATCTGACAAAGTTCCAATATTAATCCCTGCGAGATAGAGTTTGCCTTGAAAATTTTTAGGAAGAGTCAGTTTGCGCACATAACTTCCTCCCCCGCTATACCCAGTTCCAGATGAATAAGTTGGAATGGAGGAAAGATTTGGTTCAATTAAATGCCTGACTTCGACTTTTGGTAATAATGAAGTACCTGATCCACTACTTGAGCCACTTGTAGTCGCTCCAGCACCAACACCGGACGTGCTCTCTCCGTAGGGGACAGCATTGTTAGCAAGTTGTTGGCGAGAAGAAGGTATATCAGATGGTAAACAACCACTGAGAGCAAAGAGCATGCTCAAAATGAAGCTGAGAGTTTTCTTCCCTAAATGTCTATAGACCATAATCCTTGATCCTCAATGAGATTATCGGATTAAATAGTTAAAATACTTAAATAATTATCCCATTTGCCCTGGATAAGAGAAAATCATTCCCTAATGAAAATGTACTTTCAATCAGTTAACTAAACCGATTAAAAAATTCAGGTTTTAAATGCGACAGATAAAAATGGCATTATTTAAGATTTTCATTCAGGATTTTGGCCAAGCGAACTCCGGCCTCAAAAAGGCGCTGATTCAAAATCGGCATAAAGCGGTAACTGTATTCATAAGAAAGCTGTGGCATTTCTTCGGCCAGCACATCTTTTTTACAATACGTTTTCATTGAAAGAGGTGCAGATGTTGTCACGACTTCTGCGGGATAAAGTGTTGGGACAATTTTCTTAGACTCTTCGGCCCAAGTCACGACCTCGCCAAGGCGCGCCTGCTTAAGATCATCTTGAGTTTTATCCTCCGTAATAAAGCGAGATAATTCAGTAAAACTTAGTGCTGCAAAAGATATCATCCCTTCATCCCAAAGCGAGTGAAGATTAGTTACTCTTCCCATGAAGTTCACCTTACAAAGATTTCCCCCCTGATCAGAGCCTGTTCCCACATGAAGCGGCATATGGAGATCTCCTATCAAGTGAACAATAAACTTAAGGGCAAAAGCTTTCTTATCTGAACTCGACTTGCGGTCTTTAAGGACATCAAGTTGTTCACGAATAGACTTTAGGAGAAAACCAGTGGATGGATTTTCTTCATGCTCTGAATGCTGATCATCATTGGTCGCCCAGGTCGTGTAGTGCCAGTTAAATGTATATTGATAATTTTCTGGATCCGATTTTATTTCATCAGACCAAGTTGAAACTCGCGCCAAACTTTGTCCATCAAGAATTGGTTCAACCTTTTTGAGGGTCTTGGGATTTAAATATTGAGTAGCAATCTCCCCGACCACTCTGTGCCCGGTAGCTCCCCAAGCAAAAACCGATTGAGAAAAAAGAAGGCTAACAAGAATAAAAAGATGTTTCATCTAAATCTCCTCAAAGGTCCCGCGTTCCTTATTTTTTCTTAACTGAGGAACGGTAAAAAGTTTTCCATGAAAGGTCACATAATAGCCTGGACCCATAATCCGGGCCGCAAAAATAGCCTCGATAACATTTTGAGCTGCATCCGAGTCATCAAACCCGAGTGGCTTCATGGCCCCCGTAAAAACGACTGGAACCGGAATTTCTTTAAAATTTTCAAAACAATATTTTGACGTTAAATCCATCGTATCTGTCCCGTGTAGAACAACGATGGGATTTCCAAATCGAGAATAGGTCTTTATGGAGTCCAAGATAGAGGCCCGGTCTTTATCGTCCATATACAAAGAATCCTTGGCCATAATTTGCTTTACCTGGATTTCGGTATAAGGAAGCCTAAGTTTTTGAAGAATTTTATTTTTTACAATGGTATCCCGATTTTGCAGAGATCCCTCAAATTCATCATAGATCTTCTCTATGGTTCCACCGGTAGTAAGAATAAAAAGTGGCAAAATTTCATTCGACATGAGAAAACGACCCTTGACTGTTTAAAGTTCGTAACCACATTTGTAGTGGATTGTTACGCAAAATGACAAGATCCCCTTAATTTTCAACGTTTGGAGGCCCTTATGAGTACCCGTAAAGGATCGATTTCAGTTAAAACTAACGATATTTTTCCGATTATAAAAAAATGGCTTTACTCAGAGCACGATATTTTTATCAGAGAACTTGTATCCAATGCCTGCGATGCGATCACCAAACGGGGGACTCTGGCACGTTCTCAGGGTTACGAAATACCTGAAGGCAAAGTTGGTATCGAAGTTGATAAAACCAACAGAACCATCACCATTAAAGATAATGGTCTTGGGATGACTGACTCTGAAGTTGAAAAGTATATTGCTCAACTCGCTTTTTCTGGGGCAGAAGAATTTGTCCAGAAAATGAAAGACATGGGTAATACTTCAGCTAAAGATGAAATTATTGGGAAATTTGGGCTTGGTTTTTACTCTGCCTTTATGGTTGCTGAAAAAGTAGAAGTTGAATCTCTTTCCATGACTCCAGGAGCAACTCCAACAAAATGGACCTGTCTCGGGGATACTGATTACGAATTTAGTGAATCGACGAAATCAGAAATTGGAACCGTCATAAAACTTTTTATTAATTCTGATTCTGAAGAGTTTTTAGATCAGTGGAAACTAAAGGAAACACTAGATCGTTACTGTGATTTCATGCCTTATCCAATCTCAGTTCTCAACCTTGATGATAAAGAAGCCAAAGAAGAAATCATCAACGAAACAACTCCAATCTGGAAAAAAGACCCGACAACGCTGACCGATGAAGACTATAAAGAATTTTACCGAAAAAAATTCCCTATGGAGCAGGAACCCCTCTTCTGGCTTCATTTAAATGTTGATCATCCATTTACTCTCCAAGGAGTTTTGTTCTTCCCTAAGCTGAATATGAATAAACCTGTTCAGGAAAACGGAATCAAGCTTTATTGTAAGCAAGTGTTTGTCTCTGACAGTGTTAAGAATGTTGTCCCTGACTTCTTAGGACTTTTAAAGGGAGCG
>CANEVK010000328.1 GCA_947442115.1 Bacteriovoracaceae bacterium
CCCAGTCGATGAGCCGAAAAGGAAATTGTTTAGACAATGCACCTATGGAGAGCTTTTTTGGGCTGATTAAAGACCATTTGGATCTTAGAGATTGTAAAAAGATTGAGGATGTAGAAAAAGAAGTGACGAGAAAGGTTGATTACTATAATAGAAAAAGACCTCAAGCTGGTCTAAAAAAAATGCCCCCGACAGAGTATCGGAGGCATTTTTATTAAACGGCTTTTTATTAATCTGTCCCATTTTTGGGGTACAGATCAAAACAAGGCTTTTTTTTATAAATTTGGTACTCCCAAGGGGGTATAAAGCCTCAATAAACACTAACCGAATCTATTCAAGAAGTTAAGTGGTTAAGAGTACTTAGCCTTCCTTTTTCATTTCATCTTTATTCATCTAATTTCATTTTATTCATTTATTTACGAGCAAATTAATAAACAGATCGTGAAAATTCATAGTTAATTCGCTTCTTCTCCTTGAGCACCAGAGCGTCCTCTTTTAGTGAAAAGACATACGCTGTACAAGAAGTAACATCATTCCCACCATGCCAGGTACCAATGGCGATCTCCTGAACTCCATCGTTGTCTATATCGTGAATAAACTTACCTGAAACGACTGGCATGAAGTGAGCGTCCCACCAAATAAGATTATCATTTCCTGTGCCAAATGTTTTGTCCCATAGAACACTCTCTTTTTTGCGAAGAAAGACTCTTTTCATTGTGATGTCATCAGGCTTTTTTCCTGGTTGTGATATGACAACTTCTCTACCATCTGGGATTTTTAAGTAATTTTTATGAATAAATGTTTTAACAATCGGATCAATATCGTCAGCTGCAAAAGCAATGCTATTTAAGAGAAGAATGATAAAGAGCCATGATCTTTTTTGCATATGGTTCGCCTTCAGTCCAGCTATTGTAATTTTTGAACATGTTGAATGAGTTTTTTTGATTATTTCTGATTGATGTATATTTATAACTTAACCATCGAATTCCGGCAGCAATGCTGACCACAGCATCAACAAGATCTTCTCTTTCTAGATCCAAATAATAGTCCCTGAGAAGTACATGATCTTTTTTTCTTTTACCTTTAAGATCATCTCTTGTTGTGCCAGTAACTTGCATCAGACCAAAAGCAGTACTGTGTTTAACTTTTGGGTCAGCCTTGAGTTTAAATCGAGATTCTACTGCAATCAGAACTTTGATCATCAAGGGATCAAGATCCTTTGGAAAGGGGAGGCCAGCTTCTTTCCAGTAATTGAGCCAGAATTGGATAACTGCATCTAATTCAGGATGCTCTGGATATCCTGTCACTTTTCCAAGGCGTGGATATTCTTGGTCACTATGCCAAAAGAGGTAGAGAATATTTTCTGGGAGTAAGACTATTTTATTTCCTCGATTCTTTCGAATATGTGCTTTTACAAAATACTTTATTCCACTCTTTGAGATGCGGGCCTGTTTTTCGACGACATGATGACCTGGTGGAGCCATTTTTAAAGTCGGAGGACGCTTTAACAAAGAGAGAGCTGGTTTCATTAAATAGCTTTTTTCCAAGTCGTATTTGGAAGAAGTTTATTTTCTTTGCACTTTCTTAAGAAATCGTTCACCAGAGTTTGATAGGGGATGTCTAGTTTTTGGCTTAACTCTTTGAAGTATTCAATCACATCATTATCTAGTCTTATCGTTACGCTCTTTTTAAGTTTATTAATGTAAGGGTTTGGTTTTAATTTCATTTTTTTTAAATCATATTCTTTACGCATAAATTTTCTCCTATAGTTCTTCGAAGTCCTTTTTTTCTTTCTTGGTTGCTTTTCTAGCACTTATGATGCGAATGGTTTCGGTACTTTCTTTATAGAGATGAACGACAAAAAGAAGATTCTCTTTATGACTATGGCCAATGATGATGAAACGTTCCTCATCATCAGAGTGATCTGGATCATGTGCTGTTTGAGCTAAAGGGTCATAGAATACGGTTATTGCCTCTTCAAAAGAAACCCTATGCTTTTTTAAATTGAGTTCTGATTTTTTTGGATCCCAAACGAAGTTCATAGCTAATTGTACATATACTGTATGTACATATCAAGGACGAACAAATTTTTGAGTGTTCTAGGTATAAAATGATTGAGGATTTCGAGCAATTACGAGCAGAGTAAAAAAAAAAGCCCTGTAAAAACAGGGCTTTATAGAATTTGGTACTCCCAAGGGGATTCGAACCCCTGTTACCGCCGTGAAAAGGCGATGTCCTAGACCGGGCTAGACGATGGGAGCATAATCGGATTTCAGATTATCTTCGTAAAAAATGGTGATCTCGCTGCGACTCGAACGCAGGACCCCCTCCTTAAAAGGGAGGTGCTCTAACCAACTGAGCTACGAGACCACTTTCAAACGAAGGTCTACAAATTACGGTTGTCGAGAAAATTTGTCAAACAGATTTTCGCACAATTTCTGAAAAAATTTCACTTCCCTTGTCTTTCGAGGTGCTCGTCGTTATTTATCCCCAAGTTTTTGAAACTATTCATGATTTTTTGAGGTCTTTATGAGGTTCTTTCGCCTGTTTTTTGTTTACTTGCTGCTGGAATCACTTTCTTTCTCAATTTCATTTGCTGCCGACTTTAAGGCGCTGAAAAGTCTTTTTGAGGGATCTTGGACATCAAATTATGTCGAGAATCGATGTGGGGAAAATATAGAGCGGTTTGTGAGTCTGGCCATGGATAAAGGTATAGATCTCGATGGGGTTGAGATTATTCGCCTCGTGGATCATAGCGGATGGATGTTTGGGATGGTGAATGCTCTAGAGGCCCGTGAGAGTGGACGCTTCATTGAACCAAAGCCTTCTCAGGCGCCTTTTAATCTGCCGGGTGAGTCTAATTGGTATTTTCATGCGTTTCTCTTGGTGGAGGGAAAGATTTTTGACTATGACTTTACGAATGCACCCAAAGTTATTTCCTTTAAAGATTATCTGCATGAGATGTACCTTCCGAGGGACAAATGGAAAGATTTAAAATATAAAGAGTCCAAAATGAGACGTTATGAAATAGAAGCATTTCCAGCTGAAGAATATATCCTTCGCCTGAGATCTAGGTTAGGAAGGAGTGAAATTGCGAGAAAGCAATTTCTAAAAGATTATCTCCCTGAGTTTTTCAGGTAAAAATAGGCGCACATGAATACGGATCAAACACTAAATAAGAAAAAAGTTTCCTTTCATA
>CANEVK010000329.1 GCA_947442115.1 Bacteriovoracaceae bacterium
ATATGGGGCTTGGGCTTATTGCTTTAGGTTCTGGTGGGATTAAGCCTTGTGTTTCTGCTCACGTAGGGGATCAGTTCAAGGCCAATCAACAGCACCTTCTGAAGAAAGTTTATGAGTTATTCTACTTCATGATTAACTTTGGATCTTTCTTTTCTACTATCATTACTCCATGGACACTTAAGCACTACGGTCCATCTGTAGCTTTTGGTATTCCAGGTGTGTTGATGTTTATTGCAACATTTGTTTTCTGGATGGGAAGACATGATTATGTTCATGTTCCTCCTTCTAAATCTGATGGACATGGTTTTTTTGCGGTGGTTTTTTCTGCCTTTAATAATCAAAAGTCTCGCAAAGCAGGTCAGTCTTTTCTTGATGCTGCTTTAGTGGATCATCAGCAAGAGCATATTGATGCAACAAAATCTGTGCTTGATATTGCTAAACTCTTTGCTGCTATTTCTGTGTTCTGGGCGCTTTTTGATCAGCACGGTTCATCGTGGGTGATTCAGGCCATGAACATGGATCTTAATTTTATGGGAATGCAGTTTGAGGCCTCTCAGATTGCAGCTTGGAATCCGATCATGGTGATGGGGCTTATTCCTTTATTCTCCATGGGCGTTTACCCACTTCTTGATAAAATGGGGCTTAAGACTACGCCAGTTCGTCGTATTACATGGGGAATGTTCGTCGCAGCAGCTTCATTTGTGATCGTGGCCCTTATTCAGATGTCTATGGATGCCAATGGCCCTGAGAATAAGGTCAATGTGATGTGGCAGTTCTTTCCATACCTCGTGATTACCATGGCCGAAGTGATGGTTTCAATTACGGGTCTTGAGTTTGCTTACACTCAAGCTCCTCGTTCGATGAAATCTTCTGTCATGTCGATTTGGCTTTTAACTGTATTCTTTGGAAACTTAATTACAGCTTATGTGTCGAAAATTAATTTCTTCCCAACAGCTTCAACAGGATATTTCTTTTTCTTTGCCATCTTAATGGCGATCTTTGCAGTGATCTTCTGGTATATGGGATCAAAATACAAAGTTAAAAATTACATGGAAAAATAAGCTAAAAGCCCCTCGAAAGAGGGGCTTTTTTTTAGAGTCCTGATCCTAGAAATAAGCTTGATGAATACCATTGCTCCACTCCACCTGGAGCAGAACATCGATCATTGAAAGCTCGAGATGGCCCGGGAACTATATCAAGAGTTTGATCTCTAAAAAAGTCATCCCAGTCTTGAACGTCATTCAAATCATTAAATGGATTATTATCTTCATCTAACTCTGATCCTACAGTATCCATTCTGCCATTTTCTGGAGTGAGTGAAGGTTGGTAGAAAACATCAGATAAGAGCTCAAAGTCTTGGTTATCGTAGTCAGGGAACTGATCCCATTCTCTAACAACTAGGCGAATTCTCGCTTTAATATCAAGAGAATTGTTTAAGCAATAAAAAGCATAAAATGGATTTGCAGCTGCAGCAGGGATACTACCACTAGCGTTTATAGAGGATCTCGTTGTCATAAAACTATCAGCGGCATAGTAAGTTTTTGTCCAGCCAGAGGATGTATCCACGTTGTTAGTAGCAAGAGCTCGTGGAGAATGATAAGCAGTATAGGACGACTTAGAGGTATAATAATTATCAGTTGTACTGCCCGCCGGATTCCAGTACTCAATTCCAATAGAGTAGCGATCTAAAACATTTGGATCAAAATTTTTCCTTTCAGTAACCGACGTTGCAGTTAGGGCCGCAGTAGAAAAATAATTTGGATCGCTATTGTCAATTGAGCCACTACATTGACGGACAAAGTTGGAAATGCTCATGTTTGTAAAATAACCTTTTGATGATGGAGCCTCGAGAGAAATGTCTTTTTCAAAAGTTTGATCCGTTTGAGTGGGATTCACATCAGCAATAATTCCTTTGAAAGTTGAAGCAACATTAGCTAAACCAACTCCAGCTCTACATTCCTTAACTTTACCTCCACATTGATGAAGTCTATTTGTCGGCGGAGAAGCCTGGAGATGAGTTGTGATCCAAGTGGAGTTCCCTACGAGGGGGTCTTCACAATTGGTTTCATCGGTGTAGGCCGTATTAAGACAATAGGCGGGGGCCATTCCGATCTTGATTTCGCTAATGGAAATTAATCCTGTATCGCAATTCGGTCCACTAAAATTAGAATAATCAAAGTCACATAAATCCTGATCATCGGTTACTGTGCGGCCCACAGCAAAACCTCCAAGGCCAGTTTCAACGGCCTTATCACAACCAGCTTGGGGGACACTCGTTGGATCATAGCCCACATAAGTTCCAGACATATTTCCATTCAGATCAGTATCGCACCGGTAGAGAGTCACTCCTCGAGTCGAGCTTCCTGGCATATATTGAAAAAAATTGTAGGGAGCATAGACAACGTTCTCACAAAGATTAGGACTTGCAGTTAATTTTAAATCCACACCATTGTAGTAAAGACTTTGCTCCTCTGCCTCAACGTAGCAGGTGATGTCATAAGTTGTTGGAGCACTTTTGAAGAGAGATGTCGAAAAAGTGCTTTGTTCAATTTTGCATTCAGTATCATTATTACCCTCTCCCGTTTTGTGCATTTTGTATCGAAGTAGGAGAGGAGACGTTTGCTCAAGCTTGAAAACATAACCTGAGGATGATCGTGTGGTTGGGCCTGGAACAGTCGTAGAGTTACTACTTTGAAGTTCAGGGGATATTTTTTCATTACAACTGACCATCATCGTAGAGATGGTGAGGAGAGATAAAATTTTTGGTAGACTCTTCATAATTCATCCTTGAGGTTAAACCCATTTCATTGGACTCTTCGGATAGTCGCAAAAGAAATTAAGTAGTTGGTTTTTTTTGCTCCTCTTTTTTTTAGCAGCAGGTTAGAATTTAATAAGAATGATAAAGCTCCTATATTCTCTTACTAAAACCGACGGGAAAAGTCGCCAATTGGTGGCCCCTGAAAGATTCCAAAGACTTCGCTCTTATTTCTTGATCACTTTGATTCTTTCACTCTTTGGAATCTGCCAAAATTTATGGGCTTCTCAGGAGGCCGTGGTTATAGCTGATAGTGCGATTGTTTATGCCGACAAACAGATGAGTGCTCCTGTCGGGTATGTTGTTAAAGGTAAAAAAATTAGAATAGGGGTTGTTCCTCGAAATCGTGCCCAGGTTTATCCCATCGTTGTTTCCGGAA
>CANEVK010000330.1 GCA_947442115.1 Bacteriovoracaceae bacterium
GAGATGATAGAATTCCCATGATTCTTCAACCTTTAAATTTTCATAAACCGGTGCGTACATTTCCCATAAATCTACATTTTTATTCTTAATCAGATTCATCATGAAAAAACATTTCTGCAGACAGTTCTGTTTTTGCTTGTCAAAAATCTCAGTCGGACATGACATAAAATCCCCCTTTTGATTCAATATCCTTTATCGACATTAAGCTCACAAATTTCAAATTCAAGAGCTAAGGCTTTGAAATTAAGGGATATTCCATGAGATGGGGGCGAGACCTTGAGATATCAGGTACTCATTAGTTTTCGAAAAGGGTTTAGAGCCAAAAAAACCACGGTAACTGGAGAGCGGTGAGGGGTGCACAGATTTAAGAATGAAGTGTTTTTGAGAATCAACTTGGGCGGCTTTTTTTTGAGCTGGTGACCCCCAAAGAATAAAGACGAGGTGACGTTTTTTTTCATTCAGTAGTTTTATGATTTGATCAGTGAACTCTTCCCAACCTTGATGTGAATGACTAGCAGCACGGCCTGATTCAACGGTAAGAACATTATTCAGTAGCAGTACCCCTTGAGAGGCCCAATGCTGAAGATTTCCATGTAGAGGAGGACTAAGCTTAAGGTCATCTTGAAGTTCTTTAAAAATATTATTTAAAGAAGGTGGAGTCTTGATGCCTTTTTGCACTGAAAATGAAAGACCATGGGCCTGATCTGGTCCATGGTAAGGATCCTGACCGATGATGACGACCTTAACTTTTTCAAAGGGAGTTAAGTTCAAGGCAGCGAAGACATGCTCATCAGGCGGAAAGATAGTCTTTCCTGAAGCCTTTTCTCGGACTAAAAAGCTCTGAAGTTCTTGCATATAGGGCCTTGACCACTCTTCGGCAAGAAGTTGTTTCCATGTTTTATCTAATAACAAGTGATCCATAGGTAAAATTCAACATTTTTCCAATTATCTGTCATGCATAAACTTGTAGTCTTCTATCAAAAGAATTTAAAATAGGGGTATGAATTCTAGACGTTATGTTATCTGTGATATTGAAGCCACTGGCCTGCATGAGGACAAAGAGATTATTGAAATCGCTCTTGTTACCATCCAAGATGGTAAAATTATTGATGTGTATGAGACTTTAGTGAATCCACTGGGTAAAATTTCTAACTTTATTCAAGACCTGACTTCCATCTCTTCTCGTGACCTTTTAGAAGCTCCTAAATTTTATGATATTGCTGAGTCCCTCTGGTTGCGCCTTGAGGGTGCCATCTTTGTTTCCCATCGAACGGATTTTGATTTCAATTTGCTTCAAAAAAAATTTCATGAATTAGGTAAAGACTTAAAGCTTAAAACTTATTGCACCTTGAAAGTGGCCCAAGCTGAAATTCCTGGTTTACGATCCTACAGTTTGGATTCACTTTGCCAATTTTTTAATATTAAAAATAAGGATCGCCATCGTGCTCTGGGTGATGCTTTAGCGACCTTAGAGTTATTTAAAATTTTGAATCAGCTAACCGAGAAAGTTTATCCCAAAAAACTTTATCTTCCCCAACATGAAAAAGCCCTCGAGAATCTACCTTCGAGATCAGGTTTGATTTATTTTAAGGATTCATTGGGTAAAGTTTTTAAACTGGAAGCTGCAGTGAACATGAATAAAAGAGCCAGAGAGCTTCTCCTTGTATCAAAAGAGAATAAAGAATTCTTGATGAGAGTTGAGAGTTTTTTTGGTGAAGTTACGGGAAGCCCCTTGATTGCGGAATTTAAGAGACTCAATTTTCATCCCTTTAGACCTGAATGGTGTATAAATATCAAGCTTCAATTAAGTGGTGAAAAAACCTTTAGTATTAGGCCACATAAAAAAGGCATGAAAGGTCTTTGGTATTTTGATGACTTGTCCGGGGCCCGAAAAATGATGAAGCTTTTATTAAGTAAGATTTCTACTGCGAAATATGTTTACCGAGAGGGGCTTCCCTCAAAAGAGGAGATTCTCAAGCACAACCAACAGGTTGAGAACTTGGTTAAAACGGCCAAATTCCCTTTAGATGATCTGATTATTTTTGGTGAGGGCAGAAGCCTTGGAGAGAAATCTCTCATTCTCATTAGATCTGGACATGTTTTAGGTTATGGTTTCACTTATGCCTCTCAAGAGAGTATTCTGAAAGAACCTGAACATTATTTGCAACGCCGATTTTGTAAACATTTAGGTGCAGATCAGGTGGCCATGCGGTATATCCGAGAATTGAAAAATATGAGGCAAAAATCCGACACCTGGCAAGGATTGTCTGTCGGAGTTTAAATACGAAAAAGGTTACAAAATGAATCCTAAAAATTTTAAGTCTACCAAGCGTTTTTCTGGTTTTCCCTGTACCCATCGCCAATGGCGGGCCGAATCTCATTGTCGCTTTGTTCATGGATACTCTCGTGAATTTTACTTTGAATTTGCAGCTGATTCTTTGACTCAAGAGGGATGGGTGGTTGATTTCGGTGGAATAAAAAAGATTAAAGATTTTTTAGAATATACTTTTGACCACACTTTTCTTGTGGCCCAAGATGACCCTGAGCTTGAGACTTTTAAGGACCTGGATAAAAAAGGTGTCATCATGTTGAGAATTCTTCCTAATCCCGGAATGGAGGGAACGGCTTATTTTGTTTATCAGGAGGCCGCTAAAATTTTAGAAAGCCTGTATGGGAAGCGAGCTCGTATCACAAAAGTTGAAGTTCGTGAGAATGAAAAAAACTCAGCCTTTTTTGAGCCCTAAATGAGTCTTTGGAGTCAGTTCCCTCGCGCCCTATGTCTTCCAGATAATTGTGGCTGTGAGTTTGTTGATGTTAATGCTTGGATTGCTCAATCCTCTGCCTTTTGGAGTTCTTTTTTTCATCTCTTCCTGGCGATCTACTTTTATAGGGTGATTCCCCTAAAAGACCAAAAAATGCGACTTTGGTTTTTCTCACTTGTTCTGCTGGCCTTGGGAAGTTTGTTTGGCCATGGTACCTTCCTTGAGTTTGCGATGGCGACGGATTTTGCAGGAATCATTTTAGTGACCAGTTTCTTTGCTCTTTACTCATTCATGTCCAGGTTTAAGCTTTCATCGTTTAAATTAGTTTGTAGCTTGATTTTCTACTTTGCAGGATTAACTTTTGCTTTCTATTCTCTCGAGAAGTGGACCAAAGTCTCGCTTTGTCTTTTTGTGGTTGGACTCGCA
>CANEVK010000331.1 GCA_947442115.1 Bacteriovoracaceae bacterium
ACTCTTAATGGAGTGGGTGGAAAGAATTTATGTAACTGTAACTTTTTATCAGCGATACAATGGAGGAGAAAAAAACCTTCAAACAGGAAACTTTCTTTAGATGGATTTTTCCAATTCACAATAGTGGAATTCCCCATTTCTTTGGAAGAAATAAAATCCATAATTCCTAAAACCATCGGGTGATCCCAGCTTAGAAAAGTCATATCTTCACGCTTGAGTGCATTCTCTCTTTTAAATGTTATCGTCATCCCCTCATTATCAAGCCCCGGAAAATGCGGTAGATACATATTATCACCAGGTTTTATAAAATAAGTATCTGGATCATTCATATCTTCGGTATCAACACCAAGCTGATTAAAGATGTTGAGCATAAAATCTCTTAAATCCGATGACGAATCTTGATTTTTTAAATCCCCTAAGAACTCCATCGCCTTGGTATGATTAAATGAATTAAGCTCCACCAGTCGATCCTGGCCCTCTTCCAATTTTTTCTCAATCCCTTCATGAAGATCTTTAGTCTTATTTAAAAATTGATTAAAATCTTCATCTGAAAACTGACCCTCATGGGCAGCCGTCAAAAGGCCTAGCAACTCTGGTCTGACTGTGGCATACAACTCCGTTGCTCCCCGAGGAGATGATTCAAAGGCATCAAAGCCCTCATGATACCAGCGCATAAGAATTTCATCTTCTGTCTTCTCGACGTAGGGGACATGAATGTTAATGTTATTCTTCTGCCCGATTCGATCAAGACGACCAATCCGTTGCTCAAGTAGATCTGGAAGTTTTGGAAGATCAAAAAGAACAAGGTGCTGAGCAAACTCAAAGTTCCTTCCTTCGGAACCAATTTCAGTTGAGAGCAAAATATCTGCGCCTTCAGGATCAGCAAAATAAGCCGCTTGCCGATCTCGATTCATGAGGTTCATTCCAGAGTGAAAGAAGGCAATTTTGCCCGTGGTACGATCTTTTAAAAACTTTTCTAGATCAATCACGAGATCTTTTTCATGACAAATGAGGAGGATCTTCTCAGGTTTGGTTTTTTCGACAAAGCTGGCCAGCCAACTTGCCTTAGCTTCAAAAATCTTTTTTTCATGATTTTTAGATTTTCCTGTCTCAAGTTTGTGTGGATGAAATATTCGTTTAGGAAAAAACTCTTGAAAGGTGGCCATGGTTTTTCGAGTATTTCGAAAATAAATTCTCCCCGTACCATGTCGATCGACGAGCATTTGAAGTGCTTTGTCTGCATCTAAATTTTCTGCTTCTGCGCCAATCTTTTCTTTCAAGGATTTTTTTTCAGAAACTGAGAGTCCCTTTCCAGAAATTAATTTGTTAGCAAGATCAGAGATCGGTTTATAACTCATTGTCTCTTCCACAAATTGATTGAAATCGTGAAAACGATTTGGATCCAGTAAATGCAGTCTTGCATAGTGGCCTGCCAGACCTAATATTTCTGGGGTTCCTGAGAGCAAGAGAACTCCGGGTGTGCTTTTGGCCAGGGCCGCCACAAAATCATACTCAAGAGATGAATTATCGGGTGCCCAGCGCAGCTGGTGGGCCTCATCAATCACAAGAAGGTCCCAATTTGATTCAAGAACCTGATCCATAAGCCAATCTTCTTTTAAAAGAAATTTTAGAGAAGAAACAAAAAGTTGACCATCTTCAAAAGGGGTATCCCCTTTTTCCAGTTTGGAATCGTGATTAATCGTTGTGAATGTGAGTTGAAACTTTCTAAGCATTTCAACAAACCACTGATACACGAGCGAATCCGGAACTAAGATGAGTGCTCTCTCAACTCTTCCGGTGATGATAAGATGATGCAAGATGAGTCCTGCCTCAATTGTTTTTCCAAGTCCAACCTCGTCGGCCAGTAAAACTCTCGGTCTTCCTCTTTTTGCCACCTCACTGGCCACATACAATTGATGCGGTATCAGGTTTAAACGGGGTCCTGAAAAACCTCGAGTGGGAGAAATAAAAAGTTTTCGCTGATTGAGTAAAACATCATAGCGAAGCCTGAAGAGTTCATTAGAGTCAACATTTCCAGCAAAAAGTCTTTCTTCTGGCTTAGAAAAAGAGAGGGTGTCTGCAAGCTGCGTTTCAGATAAGATTTGTCCGAGGCCATGATAGCTCACAAGACCACTCACCTCTGAGACTGATTCAACAATAAAAGTCTCACCTGTTTGTGACTTAACTTCATCACCTTCCACAAAACGTATTCTTCTTAAGGGAGCAGACATCGTTCCATAACGCCGATCAACTTTAGTTCCAGGAAAAAAGCAGGTCACAGTTTTTGCCTCAACCTCAACAATCACACCCAAACCAAGCTCAGGTTCAGACTCCGATATCCAGCGCTGGCCAATGATGAAGTGCTTCATCTCTCCTCCATTAAGTGACAAATAAAAACATTTGAACCAGAATAATAGCAAATGCCCTTGAGTGGGTAAAAGGCTATGATGAAAAAAAACATTTTTGCTCTGATTTTGTTAATAGTTTTATTCCCCCAAACCTTATTGGCCCAGGCCATAAAACCAGGATTTTGGAAGTTTATTTTAAAAACGGAGAATGCCGACATTCCCTTTATTATTGAATTCAAATCAAAAGATAAAACATTTTCCGGAATTTTACACAATGGGGAAGAAAAAATCCCTCTTAGTGACATGAGTATTCAAGATAAAAATCTTTCTATTCCACTGGATTCATATGAAATTGTTCTAGACCTTAAAATTAAAGATGAAAATAATCTCCAAGGTCACCTGATCCGCTTAAATAAAAATCCAGTGGTCAAAACTCCAGTCATTGCGGCTTATGGAATAAAAAAGAGATTTGTCACAAAAAAAAATCGTCCGGCCACCATCAGTATTCACGGAAAGTGGTCACTTGAAATGACAAATCAACATTCTGAAAAGAACTTGGCGATTGGAACCTTTATTCAAAATAAAAATAAATTTAAAGGATCAATTCTGACTCCAACTGGGGATTATCGCTACATTCAAGGGCATGTTTTTGGCCAAGAATTTGAGGGGGCAAGCTTTGATGGAGTCTACAATTACCTGATAAAGGGATCCATAAAAGATGGTAAGATGCAAGCCCAGCTCCTTTCAAATACCGTCACCAAATTAAGTGGCGTCCGAGATGATAAGGCGACTCTCCCTGATCCACTCACGATGACTCAACTTCCTGAACTAAAATTTA
>CANEVK010000332.1 GCA_947442115.1 Bacteriovoracaceae bacterium
GAAGAGTTGAATTATCCTCTCCACCTTCTGCGCCTCGCGATTTTGTTTTATTGGCCTGAAGATCCATGGCCGCATTTGGATTAAAAGTTGTATCTGCAAAATTAGATTCTTCTGATTTTCCTGTTCTTAAGTCAGCAAGCTCAGCTTTTTTCTGACGAAAGACTCGAAGAGTTGAAGCAAGCTTATCCATCACAGGTTGATAAGCGGAGTACTGATCTTTACCAACTGAGAACGTCACGGCCACACCAAGATCTTCTTTAACTGTTGCTAGGTATCTTGTGTAGAAGCCAGGAACCTCTGAGGCCAAATGAAGAGCATCAACCCACTGATGGTCATTAATGCGAGTCATCTTAGTACTTTTTGGCTCTGAGATTTGCTTTTTTCCACCTGGAAGAGCGTACTCTTTAGACTTTTTTAAGTAGGCCATATACTCATCGAGGTTGTCTTGCTCGCCACGAATTTTAGCAGCAAGAATAATGATGGATTCTTTTTTTCTATCTGCGTTTTCACTCTGGCAGACGTACTCAGTTCCCTCGAGAGCACACTCCCAACCGGGTGGAAGTTCAAATTGGCAGTACTTACTGGAAAAACTCTTCCCGAAGGCCTGACCTAGACCAAGAGAGAGGGTTAAAACGAGTAAAAACTTCAAATGCATAGGCTTCATGAGCTTTATTCCTTGTCAGTATAAACAGAATTCTTTATATGATTCTAACCTGATCTCAACTGGTTACAAGCAAACAAAAATTGCCCTTTATGCAAAATAACAACGATTCTCTATATATATTCGGCCCTTGCTCCCTTGAATCATTTGAGCAGATCGCTCCGGTGGCCGCCATGCTGAGAAGGCATGGTTTAGTTTATCTTCGAACTCAGCTCTTTAAGCCACGAACCAATCCCGATTCTTTTCAGGGCCTAGGTCCTGCAGGTGTTGCCATCCTAGAGGAGCTGAGAAAAACATATTCCTCAACTGAACTCAAATTTGTTTGCGAAGCATGCTCAATTGATCAACTCAAAATCATAAAACCATGGGCCTCCATGATTCAGATTGGGGCACGCAATATGCAGAATTTTGAACTGCTCAAGGCGATTGGCCAGGAGTTCTCTGCGCATAATGATTTTGTTTTATTAAAACGTGGTTTTGCTAATACAGTTGATGAATGGCTAGAAGCCGCCCGCTACCTGATCCAGGGTGGAGTTCCAAAAGAAAAAATTGTTCTGTGTGAAAGAGGAACTCGCTCAGTCACTTCTCCCACTGGCGTTCAGCTGGATTTCATAGCCGCTCTTGAGGCCAAAAAACATGGCTTCAAAGTGATCATTGATCCAAGCCATGGTTCAAAAAGAAGTGAATTTGTTATCCCACTTGCCCGCGCCAGTCTTCATTTAGGTTTAGATGGATTAATGGTGGAGTGTCATCCGCGTCCAGCAGAGTCTGTGAGTGATGCAAAACAGGCCATTTCTTTAGAAGTCACTGAAGATTTTATTAAAACTTCACTTAAGTGAAGTTCTTGCGATAAGCCCTTCTTTAATCTCTTTTTGAGCATTGTACTTTTGAGAGATTTTCACAATACATGAATCAGATTGGGTCTTAACCACGACTCCGGTGGCAACGAGGGTATTTCCGACTTCATAATCATACTCAAAAAGATCAACCTTCATCCCCTTCTCAAAATTATCTGCCAGTCCTTTGTCTAAAACCACATATTCTTTTTGAGGGGAAACTTTTGAGACAGTGGCCTCGAGGTCATAGGTTTTAAATTTATTATCTAAAATCTTTGTTTTGCTCTTATCCACTCTCCTGATGAGATTCACACCAAAGGAAGTCCCTAAATCAGTGGAGTACCCACTCACGACTTGAGAGCCTCTTAGTTCTAATCGCCACGTCTTTCCTAGCGCAAAATTAATTCCAGCAAAAGGCGCAATCCATTCTCGATTTTTCGAACCATAGAGCTCACTGGATCCAGTATTGAGAACTGGCCGATCACTATCATTATTTTCATAGGGATCATTATTTAAAGAACTCACGCCATCAACTCCGGCGACAAGGGCCACATACTTCCAGGCCATGGCCGCTTCGGCCAGCCAGTAGATCTCTTGGGAGAGATCTGAACCAGGGCGCCTGTAGCCAGCTTTCAGGGAAACAAAGTTTTGATTCTTTGCCTGAAACGTCATGCCTCCACCGATTGAAATTTCATTACCGGTATCACCCAGGGCCAGGACTTCGTCATCTACCCCCGGGGTATAGTCCTCATTGGTATAAGGAGTGTAGCGAAAAGTCGTTTCCACCATGTACTTCATCTGATCAACTGCTGGAAAAGCATAGGCAATATTAAAATAGGTGGATTGCAAACCTGTGCTCGTCCCAGAAACATCCTGACCACTTAAATCTTTAATCGAATTATTTTGTCTAAATCTCGCTCCGAGCCCGAACTGGAGTTCATGGGTGGCCCCGTAGTAACCTCTCACTTCAGATTGAAACCGGGAGAACGATTCCCCATCTAGAAAGCTTTGAGTTTTTCCCTCTTTATCAATTTTTTTAGATGTCACAAAACTCTCGCCATATAGACCAATCTGGTAGCCTTTAGCACTCAGCACTTGATTGGGAGAAACATAAGAGTTCAGTGGATCTTGCGCCAAGGCGCCATTCACTGCAAGAAGGATGATGATTAGTAATTTCATGACTAGATTATACTTTCTGACTATTCGTTTGTAAAAACGAGACATCAGGTTTGTCAAAGGTCACAAGATCTGCTTCGCGGTACCAGATTCCATTATTCTTTGAGAAAAGACAAATTGACTGAAACGCCAGAGAGGTAAATTCATGAAACTCTTTCTTGGCCAAGTCAATAGCGCTATGAAGCTCCAGCGGATCTTGAAAGCGCCCAATGGTGAGAAAGGTTTTCTTATCGTCCTTCATTTTTTTCTCTCTGTCTGAAATATAGGACTGACAAATCGCAAAGACGGATTCTTGGCAAAGAGCAAGCTCTTCCTCAATGATAGGCTTCAAGTAGAGCATTTTATTTTTCTTGTACTCATGAACATCAAGACCAGAAAATTTCAGGGTATGATGGGCCGTATTTTCAAAATAAAAAGATTCAAGCTCTTCCACTAATTCCTGTTGTAGTTTTTTTGTCTCCGTCACCTCAACTTCAAAGGGCGGGACTATCGGA
>CANEVK010000333.1 GCA_947442115.1 Bacteriovoracaceae bacterium
AGCATGAGCTCTCAAGTGGACAGGGCTTTCCTCGGGGATTACCCAAAGGTCATGTTTCAAGTTGGGAAGCCATTGTTCTCCTGGCCAGTTCTATGGTTGATATTTGTGATGAATATCCCTTTGAAACAAATATGATGAATTATCTCAAAGAATTTAATAACCAAAAATTAAAAGAAATACCCGTTCAAAGGGTTTATGCAAAATTATGCTTGAGTTTAGATCAGGTCCAGAACATTAAGGAGAATGCAGGGTAATGACTAACGTCACAAAACCTATCCTCATTTTAAACCTTGCTGAAGATCTTTCAAAAGATCTAGAGACATATTTTGTCGAAAGAAAAATAACTGTGATTGGCCAGGAATCTTTTCGGACCGAGCTAGAATTAACTCATATCCTGACTCAGAATGAACGAGATTTTAGTCATCTCAAAAATCAGTATCAGACAATCTCAAAAAATATAAAGATCATCTCCCTATCGCCAGTTGAAGAGTTAGAAGATTTTGTGGGGGCCAACGGTAAGCTCATCTTGCAAGATGTTTGGCTTAAAAATGGTTTTGGACGATTTATCTTGGATAAATTTTTCCAAGATTATGGAGGGATTTCACTCTCGGATAGTTTCCCTGTGTTTAAAGAGAAGGGATCTTTTAATATAGCTAATCCCTTTAATACCGGTGAGTACCTTGATCGGATGGTGTATTCTGCCTTTGAAAGTGGCGTTAGTGCTCTTTCTATGAAAACCTTCTTTGATCATATCGTTATGTATCTGGCCGGTCTTAAAACCAAGGGTAAAGTCGGTTTACCCCTTGAAGTGACCTATGGAAATTTTGAAGATATTTTCGGCATTCAAATACACTTCTTTTCTCAGGACCTTATTTTAGAAGATTTAACCTTAAGCCTCTCAAAGCATGTATCCAAAAGAGCGGAAGAGTATTTACTAAATGTTTCAGTTGATTCCAGTGATTTTTTTGATTTCACTTTCTTGCAGGAAGTGAATAAAGCTGTGATCACAGCACTATGGTCAAAAGATGAAAGGATCAAGGTCGAGAATAGAGGACTTTTGATAAGTGAATTATCTACAAATGCTCCCATCGCTCAGTATCCGAGTGAGGGATTAAGTTCTTTTCAGGTACAAACGACTCAGATTGAAGATTTATCCGAGCGAGTCGTTCTTCCAGCGAAATCTCAAAACACAGATGCATTTTCGACTCGATTAAAACCTTCAATGACTGAAGATGATGTGAAGCAAATGATCCCAGGAGGATCACAGGGTTTATCAGAAGAAGTGACATTAGTTAAAGGTGCCGCTGATTCCGAGGATGAATGGACTCAAATCTTAAGTGGTACAAATGATTTTACGACAGATGAATTTCAACGAATAAATGGTCTCAAAGATCTCGAATCTAATGATATAAATCTTATTAAGGGCCATAAAAATTTAGATCAAATGGATCAGAAACAACTGATCAAAGGTTCAAAGGAATCCTCAACTGAATCTCGTACAATGATTAAGGGGAGCAAAGATACTCTTAATCAAAATATGATGACCAAGAGTTTTGCCTCTGATCCAAAAGTAAAAGAGCTATTACAAATTAAATCTTTTACTGACCCTATGCCTAAAGAGCTTAAGCAAAGTTTTCATGAGCACCTTGCCTTATCCAATAAATCACCTGAAGAAGCAACTCAAGAAGACTTTGAACAGTATAAGACCCAAGAGATCCAGAAGGCCCAAGAGCAGACGATTTTTAATCAAGACAAGCATGTTGTGACCGGTGAGTCTTCAGATATGTTATCTGAGTCTGATGAAGTCATGACTGTGAAAGGCATGCCAGGTAAAGAGAAACCACTTGCGACAAAATCAAGCATGCTTCAAAGCCTGAGCGATAATAAATTTGCTCCCGGCCAAGATAAGATGTTAATGACCTCCCAGTTAAGATCAGATCTCAATCAGTCGCCAATGGATGCAACTCAAGCTCCAGGCCGAGATCAAAAGATGATGGCCTTAGCTGCTGAAAATGAAAGTTTAAAATCTAAGATGAAAACACTTCTCACGGAAGTGAAGATTTTAAAAGATTCTCGCGCTCAAATGGTGGAAATTCATAAAAAAGCAATCGAGGCAACGGCCGTTGCTACTCATGGAGAATCAAATAATAAAGCAGATCAAATGCTTCGAGAGCAAATGCTCCAAAAGTTAAAGGATCAGAAAGTCTTTGGGGATCAGGATTCGAGAAAATATATCGACTTGATGGAGAGAGAAAAAAATATTTTAAAAGAAGGCAAGGATCTAGAAAATAAATTTAAGAAATTACAAATTGAGTCCTCTCAAAAAGAAACTTTCTTTTCTCAAGAGTTGGAAAAAATACAACGCCAGCTTAAAGCAAAAGATCTTGTCGTCGTAAAGACTAAAGAAAGTTTAATGAAGATTGTGGAGAAAAAGGATGAGGATCTGCTTGCTATGCAAGAGAAGGTTAATCAAGCTGTCCGCAATCTGGAAAAAATTAATCCTCAGGCGCAAGTTGCCTACATTAAGGATCTTGAAAGAAAAGTTTCTAGTTCAGATAAGATGATTGAAATTTACAAAGAAAAATTATCACAGAGACCAGCGGCCAAAACAGATGATGAGTTAGCGAAAGAGGAAAATAAAAAGCTCTTGATTTTAAATAATCAGATTAAAAATCAATTTGAAGGCGCTAAACGAGAAATACAAAAGTTACAAGAGAGAGTTTCTTCAGATAGTGCTCTTGTGATGAATCTCAAGGCCGATAAAATTAAGCTCGAGCAGGCCGCCAAGAAGGCAAGTTTAGAAGTGAAAAAGGAAGAGCTCGCTCCCAATAACCAGCCTGCTTTAGAAAATGAGATCAAAAAGCTTAAAAACCTTTGCGACTTTTATGAAGGTCAGATCAAGGAAGCTCAGGCGCGGCAACGAGATAGTGATGCCAAGTACCAAGCTTCATTGAAATTGCAGAAAAAAGAAGTCATTGCTGAAGATTCAGGTAAGGGCAAAGTTGGGCAGCTTGAGAATAATGTCCGCAAGCTCACACAAGATCTTATGGAAAGTCGAAACCAGATGACGGAAATGAAGAAGGAAACAACAAAATTGAAGCAAGATAAAATTGCGCTTCAGAACCAGCTGGATAATCTTAAAAAATCCA
>CANEVK010000334.1 GCA_947442115.1 Bacteriovoracaceae bacterium
AAAATGTTATTGCAGACAAAAAATGTGATGAAGCCCAGCAGAGAAGTAATCTCCCTATTAAACTCATGAATACTATCGTCCTTCAGGATACAGTTAAATCACTGGCCTCAGTACAAATTCGTGGGGACAGAGAACTTCAAGAAGTAAGAGTTGGAGATCAAATTTCAAATTTAGCTAAAATTTTTAAGATCACCCGCCTTGAAATTCTTGTTAAGAATCTTGAAAGTGGAACATGTGAGTCTATTTCTTCAGACAATAAAAACACCATGTCCTCATCCCCTATTTCCGTCATGACTCCCGCCCAAAGCCGAGAGTTTAAAGCGAATAAAAAGTTACCTGGAATCGAAAACAACGGTAATAAATTTGCGATTTCAAAAAATCTTCTTGATGAGAAGCTTAAAGATATTGGAGCTGTATTAACCCAGGCCAAAGCTGTAAAAATTCAAAACCCAGATGGCTCTCTTTCGTTTAAAATGACAGAGCTTGATCCCCAAGGAATTTTCCCTTATTTAGGTATTCAAGACCAAGACATTATTACTTCAATCAATGGCAAGCCTATTTATGACATGAATGAAGTGATGCTACTTTTTGGAAGGATCAAAGGTTTAGATAATTTATCACTTGGAATTAAACGTGATGGTAGTGACTCTGTTCAAGAGTACAACATCAAGAAATAAGGAACGATATTATGAGTTCAAGAAAACAACGGAAGCGATTTATTGGGCCAGTGCTTTTTGCCACCCTATTTCTTGCCCACCAATCAGCCTTTGGACAATTTAATAAGTATCGTTCAAAAACTAATTTTAAACCTGATAAACAAGGCTCTCCACAACCAAGGATGGATGAATCCTCCACTCCTGATGTTGATACCATGACCGCTGAAGATGCAGCGGCAGCTTTAAAAGCAGCTGAAAAACTTGAAAAAGAATCTCAAGCAGTGAGTGACTCTGAAGAAGATGATAATGAATCAGCTTTTGCAGGTGATGAAGATGATGATGCAAACCAAGAAACCTTTGGTGATCGACCTGCTCCAAAACAAAATGCTCAAACTAAAGAAAGTAAGTATGTAAATCTCAATCCAGAAACAGCGTTTGGGCCAGAAATTGTTGAAAGCTTTGATTTTCCAGATACAGATATCATGGAAATCACTAAGCACATGCAAAAGTTGACAGGTATTAACCTCATTCTAGATAAAGATGTCAAAGGCAAAGTTTCTATTATTGCCCCAACTCCGATTACTGTTGGAGACGCTTGGAAAGCTTATCTCGCTGCTCTTAATATGGCCGGCTACTCGCTCATTAAGACAGGTGCCTTTTATAAAGTCATCAATGCTCGAGATATCCGTTACACTCCAACTAAAATTTATACAGGGAGCTATACCCCTGACACTGAAAATTATCTGATGCGTGTGATTTCACTCAAACACGTTTCAGCGGCGGAGATTGCCAGAAACTTCAGACCTTTCATGAGTCGTTATGGTCGCTTGATTGATATTAAGCAGACTAACACCATTATCATCGCCGATACAGGCTCAAACATTAACCGTCTTGCAAAGATGGTTAAATTCCTGGATGTGGCCGGCCATGAAGAATCACTTCAGATTGTTAAAGTCAAAAATTCTTCAGCCCAAGAGATTGCAAAACTTCTCGATAATATTCTAAAAGGTGGAAGTGGTGGTGCTGCTGGTGCGAGAGCAGGATCAACAACTCCTCGTTTTACTGGTGCAGGTGGTGGTGAATCGTCTCAAAGTTCTATTTCTAGAATTATTGCAGAACCACGAACAAACTCCATTATTGCTATGGCCAATGAGGATGGGGCCAAACAGCTGAGAGATCTGATTTCAAAGCTTGATGTAAAACTTGTTTCTTCAAGTTCAAATCGCGTTCATGTTTATTATTTGAACTATGGTGACTCTGAAGAACTTTCTAAAACTCTTTCAACTATCGTGACTGGTGCAGCCGCCAAAGATGGTGCCGCTGGGGGTGCAACTCGTTTCACCTCTTTTTCAGGACCTTCAGAAAATCCCATTTTTTCAGCAGAAGTTAAAATCACTTCTGATAAAAATAATAATGCTCTGGTTGTGACAGCTTCTCCAACGGATTGGTTAACACTTAAAGATGTGATTGGTCGCCTCGATATCCCTCGAGACCAAGTTTATGTTGAAGGACTTATTCTAGAGGCCAACGTTTCAAAAATTAGAAGTTTCGGCGTTGAATATGTGGGCGCTTATGGTGCTGGTAACGTTCAGCGTGCCGGCTTCACATCTAAGAGTACGCAACTCTTAAACCTCCTGGCGACTGGTGTACCAACCTCTATCGGAGGCTTTTTTGGTGGGATTGGAATTGGCCCAACGAGAGATATATCTATCCCAGGCACAACAGCCGGAGCAGGACGTACAGCAAAAGTTAATGCTGTGAATGCCTTTATTAAAGCTGTAGCTTCACACGGAAGTGCCAACGTTCTTGCCACTCCACAGATTCTTGCCTTAGATAATACAGAAGCAACCTTTGAAGTTGGTGATACAGTACCGATACAAAACTCTACTGTGGCAACTGGTGGTGTCCAGGCCTTTAGTCAAGTTGATCAGGAAGCCAAGCTTTCTCTTAAAATCACTCCACAAATCAATAAAGTCACTCGTTTTGTAAAACTAAAGATCAATCAAAAAATTGATGACTTTAAAGCAGGCGTGGATCAGGTACCTGGAAGAGGTCTTCCTAAGACAACTCGTTCAGCAATCACTGAGGTTATGGTAAGAGATAGAGATACTGTGGCGATGGGTGGTCTTTTAAGAGATAGAGAAAGTGTAGATAACACTAAAGTACCTATCCTAGGCGACATTCCAGTCCTTGGTTGGTTATTCAAGAGTAGAAATAGAACGGTTGAAAAAGTTAATCTTCTCTTTTTCATGACACCAAAAATTCTTGCTCCTTATGCTAAAACGGCTTCTACGAACACTAAAGAAGTTCTTAGTCGTCGCTCTAGTGGCATGAAAGGAATGTTTGAAGATGATCAAGTTGATCCTAATGCTAAAGTCTCTGAGGAACTTAATTCTAAACTTGACCGCCAAATTGATGGACCCTTGTATGATCTTGCGGATGCAGATCACTATAAGAACTTAAACAATGAAGAAAT
>CANEVK010000335.1 GCA_947442115.1 Bacteriovoracaceae bacterium
GAAGGGATGAGGACTTGCTCTGAGGAGCAATAACTTTGATGAGGTTTTGAGGCTTAGCTGGCGCGGCTTTTACTGTGGGAGTAACTTCAGGTTTAGCGAACTTATTTTTCCAATAGTAGAATTGATGAATTGAAAATTCATGGGCTTTGGCGAACTCGGCCACCGATACGCCACTCGATTCGAACTCATGAACTCTTTTCTCCCAGACTTTTCTTTCTCTGAGCAATTTCTCTTGGTGATCCATACAACCTTCCTTGTTGAGGAAGATCTTAGTAATAAAAATTTGATTTAGAAGATGGGTTCATGGAGCGCTTACCTTCAAACCCTAAAAATCAGTCAGTTAACTTTCAACTTCCAAATTGGTCAAAGAAACGGATTCAAAATCCGCCGTTGGAACAACATCCGAGTTCGAGTCTCGGGGGGCCACCACTTTTCTCTTTCTTACCTATTTTTAAAACTGGCGGATGTATTTACTGAGAGTCTCTTTTTCAAGCGCACTTAAGGAATCACCTCGAGGCATTCTAAAAGAAGGATCTCGTGAATTAATTCTAGCATCGATCTTATTCTTCCATTTACCTAACTTTTTTTCATCATGAAAAGGAATGTCATTGTGGCAAGTGACACACTTGTTATTTAAAATGGTTTTGGACAAAACCTTCTCATTGTTAGTTTTATTTGCAGGTTCAATGGTTTTAATTTTTGGATCGCAAAATTTTTCCATGATCTGTTTAGATACATTGGCAGTTTTTCCCAATGAAAGACAGTATGCCTTCGGCAAATTCAACACCGCAAGTTCGGCCATGGTTCTATCCGCTTGCCCGGTCCAATTATTACAAGTCTCAAGCCACTTATTGATTAACACAGACATAGCCGAATCCGTTACTTCCACTCCCAAACAATTTTCCACCACGACCTTGGATCGAAGGGAATCGCCTGGTTCATTAACGATATGAAACTCATAACTTCCTTCCGGAGTTTTATAAAGATACACTATTTGACCGTTCTTTAAAAACACCGGAAAGAAGGCACTTCCTGAAGTAAAGTTCGTTACTTGCTTTAATTTTTTAGAAGGTCTGTCATAGACAAAAATATTACGAATAACACCTTCTTGTCTCATTATCGACGCAAATTCTTCTTCATTTTTTTTCACGTCGTATGAAGGATTAACCGTTAAATGAAAGGCGATCTTCTTTCCGTCAAAACTAAAATCCGACTTACCGCCTCCAACCGGTAGAGTATCTATTACTGCGCCGGTTTCCACTGAAATCACTTCCGATCTATTCGTGTTACTATTTTGAGCTATTAGATATTTTCCAGACTTATCCAACATGGGAAGTCTCAAATGAGCTGACTTCGGAACATCGGTAGATCTTTTAACGACTTCAATTTTTCCATCGACTATAGTGTAGTCGCTATAACTCCATCGTATATAGTTCTCGGTACCTAGTTGAGAGAATAAGCGGTACTTATCATTTGATTGCCCAATGGACTGATAAGGTCTCGTTTCATTATCAGTATACACCGAACTTATATCTTTATTGTTTTCCATAACTCCTAAGAAAAGCTTCCAACCGGGCTCCAAATAAGAAAACAATTTTCCATCAGGAGAAGGAACCGGATCCGCGATTCCCGGCATATTCCCCTCAGATAGAGACTCAGTATCCAGGACATAATTACTGCGGGCCGAAATGTAATAGATTTTTTTTCCGTCCGCAGATGCTTTAAAGAAATAGTCAGGGCTCTTATCAATCTTGATAACCTTATTTGGCTTCTGTCCTTTTACTTCACAGTAATTAGGAGATTGGGCCCAGAGAGAAGAACTTAGGATGAGAACTGGGAGAATGAGTTTCATAGATTTTCCTTAATCAAATTCTCCAGGACTTCTGGCTGACTATATCCAGGTATATACTTCATAATTTTGCCATTTTTTACAAATAGAGCACTTGGATAGTGCTCAATACTTGCTGGAAGTCTTCCAACAAAGTTCCAACGTCGTAAATAACTCTCAGGAAGCTTTTCTTTTTTTATGAACTCTTTCGCTTGCTCTAAACTTGCATGCTCATCTAGAACAAACACTATAGGCACATCAAACTTTTTATCCTTTAAATCTTGTACCTGCTTTAAACTAATTGCCATTTGAGATGACCACAGAAGAATCACAAATTTTGAATGGTCTTTTGCTCCTCGATAAAAATCTAGAGTCGTAAATAATGTTGAAGCCTCCCCTTTGGAAACCATGGTCACCATTTTGCAATTATTCGCTTTTTGAAATGAGTGCTGAATAAGAACTCCTCCCTTATTCACCACTAGGGTAGTTTCAATATCAGTGGTCGCAAGCCAAACACTAAACTTCTGCTCTCCGCTTACCTTTGATTCAAGAATTGAAAAATTTGGACTTTCATGAAATCTCATCCACGGTGAAACCACATTAAGATTAATCAGAGTGTTACTTACTTCACTTAAGCACGTGATACTTTTAATGGGACTAGCAGTAAGTGATAGACTTAAGAGCAAAACAAAGAGAACGATTGGCATTTGTTAATCCTTAAAAAGACATTAATTAAGGATACCTTTGACCAATGAAGTTTTCAATTCGGCAGAAATGTTTGAGTGGTCTTGTAACACCTTATATTCGTGTCCTAAAAGTCATGATCATTGATGTTTACATACCAAAAGCTATGAATTCCAAGGGGTATCTTTCCAATCTGGAAAAATTTGATTTTTAAACAGGAAGAAATAATTGGGTTTAAAAACAATGATTTTGAAGCGCCGGTTGAATCGATTTCATTCGCCTTAAAACGCAGAACCCAGGAATTCCTGGGTTCTGCTATAAAGTCTTAGATCTTGTGAGCAATTTTTGGGTCGAAGGCTAGGGTTTTATACCTGCTGCCGCACACTCTTCATCTTCAACAGACCTAGCGCCACTTACACCAATTGCACCTGCATGAAATCCGTTTAGAGTTATAGGTAATCCGCCTTCAATGGCTGCGATACCGTTAACTGACAAAAGGCCAATACGACGTAAGCGCTCCATGAACCCATCTTCTAAATCAAATTTTTATTACTAAGATCTTCCTCAACAAGGAAGGTTGTATGGATCACCAAGAGAAATTGCTCAGAGAAA
>CANEVK010000336.1 GCA_947442115.1 Bacteriovoracaceae bacterium
CTTAATGGACATTTTATTTAACTTTTCAGCGTTTTGACGAAATGCATTTTCGCAATCGGTTCTAATTACCTTTAGAAAGGCTTTAAGAGTCGTCTTCTTGTTGGGCGAGGAGTTCATGAGAAAGCCTTAATTTTTCTTCTAGCTTCGTCATTATGATTTCATACTGGTCTAATTCATCATCTGTTAGAACACTCAAATCGTATTCCGGCTTAACCTCTACGACTCGTTCTTCGATGGTTGTTTCCACTTCTAATGACTTCTGTTTCGGATACACATACTCCATGAATTTCAGAAGATGAATCGCTTTGTCAGATGGAGGTAGCTGTTGGATTGCTTCAACTAGTTCCTTAACGGGATTAAATGATAGTGATTCCAGTGTGTTAATCAGTGCTGCTGATTTTTGGTTTGGGGTACCTTTTTGTCTGCCACCTGTTTTAGGAAGGCCGATTGGTCTAGGCATTTCTCTATTTTAATCTACTTTAGATTCAAGGCCAATGCCTTCTTCCTGGTATTCACCAGCTTAAAACCAAATTGCCAGAAAGCCATGTCAATCCTCTTTGCGAGCGGATACTTAAAGATCTTTCCTTCGTAAGAGAATTTTACTTCCCGGAACAATTTAGGCCATTCGTTGTGGTTGGATAAATCTAAGAGTTCACTCATTGATGCTCCAGACAGGTTTATATTGCTTCGACATTTGAAGCTTGAACGTCTCAATAGATCTTTGTGTGCCAATCTAAAATAATTGTCTAGCGCTGGAACATGGCCCCATACTCCTAATAAAATTTTCGATGTTAGAGTATCTGTTGGTGCTTTTCCAAGGTTCATTTCTTCACGGATAAAAACAATCACTTCATCGAACTCATGACAAAACTCGGGATTAGAAAAGTCTGAAAAAGTATTGTCATAAAACCCTGGGTATCTTTTGGGAATTTCTTTAAACAGAAGATTTGAAAGAAATTTAAAATATTCGAGATTCATGTAAAGGAGCTTGCCACCCCCACGAAACATACCCCAAGAAGCTAAATAGTAACCCAAGTGCAACGCCGTTTTTTCTAAAGATGATTTCTTAAGTAAGCTTCCTTGATTGTTCTTTACGTAGCCATACACGTACTCCCAAGACTTAAACCTGGAATACTCTCTGGTTGCAGCTTTTGTATATTCATCAAAGTACTTCTTCATTTACACACCCTAATACATATTATCGGTGGTACTCCTTTTCGGACGTGCAACTGACAATATTTACATGGTTAGACCAAAAGACGATAAGTTCCTGAAAAAACTAGGGCAACGCCTCAGGGAAATTCGCACATCGAAAGGGTGGACCCTGGAACAAGCTGAAGAATACGGATGGCCAAACTGGAGGCATCTTCAGAAAATTGAGACTGGTAAAAACGTCACTATTCTTACTCTAAAGCGTCTTTGTGATTTATATAAGGTAGATGCGCATGCAGTACTTGCAGACATCTTATAAATGCAGCGAAATCATATATTTCGAACTTAATTACTGAAAGATACTTTTATATATCTCTTTATAAAGATGTGATTCACCTGAAGACCCGGGTTTGAAATTAGCCGTTGTAAACTCTTCGCTTTTAAGTACAATTTTATCAACGTATTTAGAAAACTCACTCACCTTTGGAACTTTATCTGGATCACCCATCGAAATATATATATCTCTCAGTAAGCGCATAAAAGCTTTAAATCCATTTGTCCTAGATAATATAGAACCTACATTTGTTGTATCGTCCCAAGCTTCTGGCCACTTTTTCTCGATCGCTAAAAAATAGTTCCAGATAATCTTTGCAATCTCTAGGTCCTTTCCATCAATAAAAAAATTTCTAAAAATTGTTCTCGATTTCAATGGATTTTCTATCTTGGACAATTTTTTGGCTCTATAAAGGGCATCTCTGTCGGCGATAGGATCTGATGAAACAAAGTTCAATAACATGTTTATGAAGGTTGCCTGGGTTAAGGTTTCTTTGCCGCCAGTTCGAGTAGAGGTGCCCAAGCGTTTGATCTTGAGGTGAAATGGGCTTCCGTCTTCATTGTTTAAAGCTACTACAATTTTATGAGCTGTTCGTTGAGGTGAACGCTTTTTAGCCAAGTCATACAGATCATAGGAAAGACTTTTATTCACCTTTGTCTGAGCAAGGTTAACAGAAGAAAAGATAGTTGCTTGGTCAGCGATGTCTGCACCTATGAAAATACTTACGTTAATATCAAAGGTAACTTTTTCATCAAGGTTCTCAAGACCAGCAAGGCGGTGTTGGCCATCAAGGATTTTGGCTATCTTGTCGAATGGTATGCTCTCTCTATCGTCATCTGAAATGAACTCTTTTATTGTAATGGTTGATTCCTTCTCATCGTACTCTATACACTCTTCGGGAATCGCTAATATGACAGATGTGGGGAAACAAGCATCAATCGTTTTTACATATTTGGAAATCTCGCCAACTCTCTTGGAACTTAGTTCGCGCTGTATTCCTAGGTAGCTTTCAAACTCTGACTCTGCATCTTCGATCCTTCTTACATCCGAATATGAAATATTGATGACATCTAAATGATTCATGTTGGCGATGAAAAACTCACCTATCGGCTGAACAACCTTCAAGCATTTAATTGTTATTTCTGGCTTACGTTTCATCTTCACCGCCAAAACTCTTCAGATCCTTTCCAAAATCATCAGCCTCTTCTTTAAGGTCATTAGATGCAGACTGGGGGGTATATCCATCAATGTTTTCATTCGCCAGGTTTGCTACATATGTAATGAATAAGAATGTAAGGAACAAAATTATCGAAATGCACTCTGCTCCAACGCTTATGTCGGTGGTTATCGTTTTAACGCCCAGATACACTACCAGCGTAAAGATAGAAAGGAAGTATGTTAAATAAAGAAGTAATTGTTTATTAACGGTCCGGTGCTCGGGTGTTTTTTTCGTAACATAGATAAATACCGGGGCCGAGAAGCCGAGACAAATTATTAGTAATTCACCCTTTCTAATCGCGTCTTTAACAAACTTTACAGCAGCCTCTACATTGAAATTGTTGCTGATATAGTCCCACGAAAATCCCACCCATAATGGAAGTAGTGATAAAGTTACGAGGGTTAATAAATTGAA
>CANEVK010000337.1 GCA_947442115.1 Bacteriovoracaceae bacterium
CAATGGTACGTGTTCCCTTAAACCGATAATATCTGTGAACGCATACTCAGCTGTTGGACGGTAATAAAACATTAGAAGTACACCAGTCACAGTCAAAGCAAGGAATACAAAAAATGTAAGTCCCCCCATGCACCAAGTATAGCCAAGCTGAACACCAGATTTTTTTAACTTGATAGGGTGTAGATGGAGAAACACGTTACCGGCAACAACGGCAGCGCGGTTACGGGCATTATTAGGAGGTCCATGACGGAAGATGGCCTTCCAAACCTGGGTATTAGCAACTTTTTTAGCAAAACCTTCTGACATATCTCTTACCTCTAAAAATTAAACTTCTATGAATGCACCATCAGCTGTCCATTCACCTTTTTCGTAACGGAAAACTTTGGTTTTATCGACGATAATTTTACCTTCTGTATTTCGATAAATTTTATATCTCTCAAGTGGTCGAGGTGCCGGGCCCTCAAAATTGATTCCATTTGGATAGTAACCAGATCCATGACAAGGACATTTAAATTTTGATTCCGCTGGTAACCAAGTTGGAATACAACCTAAGTGAGTGCAGATGTTTGACATCGCCACTAATTTGCCATCTTTTTTATAAATCCAAACACCAAATCCATTCTTCCATCTCTCATCCACGCCCTCTGGATAATCATCAGGAAAACCCGCCACGAAATCCATGGCTGGTTCGAAGACGACGTTTGGATAAAGGAATCTGAAAATGAGACTGGCCATTCCTGCTGTAGCAGCACCGAATGTAATCCAACCAACAGCAAGGAATGAGAAAAACTCGCGTCGGTTTAAACTTGTTTTTGTCTCTTCACTCATGAGAGATCTCCAAAAAATATGTCTAGACCAAAAAATTTGGGGTTCTAAACGAGGCTTAAGGTTTAGCCCCCATTATGGGTGTAAACTTCTAATTTTTCAATACTTTTAGCGCTTGTTTTGCTTTTGTTTGAATGCGGATATTCGGATCATCGTTTTGTAATTTTTCTAAAAGGCCCAACATTTCTGTCCACCTCGATTTCTCGATATTTTCTAAAAGATTCATTTTTAGACCTTCGACCTGGGAACCATTTAGACTTTCCGGTGAACGATCATCATACCGAAGCGCAGCAATTTCCTGAATAACTGGAATGGCCATTGGATTTTTATAATAAATCAAGATATTTGATGCAGCATATCTCAATGTTTTATCTTGAGAGTTTAAAAATCCAAGGGCAAAGTTTTCAGCTTTGGGGTGTTTGTGTGACGCAAGTGCAAACAATGCCACTTGTTTAAGACCGGGGTCTTGATCTTGTTGAAGCATTGCTTCAATTTTGTCCCATTCAATTTCTTGCGCTGCAGGCATATTTCCCAAAGAAACAACTGCGTTAAATTTTACTTGAGGGTCCTGATCATCAAGTGCCTTATTCAGGAGTCCAAGGGCGAGTGGATTTTTCAAACTTCCAAGGGCCAAAACCACAAAATTTCTTGTTCTTGAATCTACTGATTCAACATAAACCCGGGATAAATTTTCAATCACCCAAGGCATGTCTTCCTTAGGAATTTTAGAAGCGGCCAAAAATTTTGAAAGCTCATAGGCCGCAACCCAACGGTTTCCAAATGTTTTTGAATTCATTTCTTCAATGAGATCGCGATGATCTTTTCCCGAGGAGAGCATTTTAGTGACGCCGAAAATAATCATCCCTCCCACTAAAACGATCGCGATAGGTACGGCGATTCCAGACAGAGGAGAACTTTCGAGAATTTTTTTAGATGGCGATGAAGTGTCCTGATTTTGTGCGGACATTTGATTTCCTTATGGTAAAAAAGAGGGTAAATACACTTTGGAAATTAGCAAATTGACCCCTAAATTGGAAGTGCTTATGGCGTATCTCCTAAGATTTTTATTGATCATCATGTTGGCAGGAATTTCATTGACCGCTGGAGTTGCTTTAGGCTGGATTTCATTAAGTTATGGGCATATCCAATTGGCCATACCTACTTTTATGTTCACTATTTTCATCCAAGCTTTTGTAATGTTTTATTTCATAGGTGTGTCTAGGTTAGTTGAAAATGTTTGGAATGCCCTCAACAGTCAGGGCAACCTCAACGAACTTTTTGAAGTCATCCCAGATGATCTTGAACCTTACAAAAAGAAAGTGGCTCGCTATGTTCACGAATCTCAACTTTCAAAACGCCAAACAATTCCTTGGACCATGTTGATGCTCATTCTCGGTACTATCGCTTTTTTACTGGGCGGTGCCCATGATACAGGTATGGTGACGAAGGTCGTTCACTCTGGAGTGGCCTACGGTTTTATCGTGGCCATGGGGATTGGATTTTTTCGCCAATGGTACTATTTAAAGAAAAGCCACATTTTATTGGGGGAGATGAAGGCGCTTTTTGGAATCTCCAGAGACGCAATGTAGAGCTAAGCACTTGAAACCACAACCATCTAGCACTATAACTCTTAAAAATATGGCCATTTAATCTCCGAAGTCGTTTCTTCCGATAAAATGGGTATATGAAGAAACTCTTTTTAACCATTTTGGTGATCTCAAATTCTGTACTTGGTAATGAAATCACCGACGATGAAATCACAAAACAGCATCTAAGTGTCATTAAAGATACTGAGGTTGAGCTTATGCTCGACAAAACCCCAGAGTTTGCTGACTGCAGGAGTGAATATAAATTTGATGCCAAGGATGACAAAACTAAAAAAGAAGAAAAGCTTACAAAAGCTACCGAGTGCTTTGAAAAAAATTTAAAGAATAATAAAGATGCAGATACTTTAAAAAAAATGGCAGAGAATCTGAATCTTGAAACCTATGGGCTGATCAAGAGTAAGACATCTCAGGATATTACCAATTATCTTTCAAAAAAAATGACCAAGGCTCTTACTGGAAAGGATCCTGATGAAAAAGACCCTAGAAAAATACTAGAGTCACTTAAGTGGAAGAACCAAAAAATTGTCGATCAAAAAGTCTTTATTGATTTATATAAAAACCAATTAGTCAAAAGCTCACTCTTTGAGGTTTCAAGATATTGCTATGAGGATTTAGAAATTGTTGGAGAATCCAAAGTTAATAAGAGTGTTCAGGAGTATTGGGATTCAAAAATCTCAATGGATA
>CANEVK010000338.1 GCA_947442115.1 Bacteriovoracaceae bacterium
TGGTGGTGAAGTGGTGGCAGCGGGTACACCTGATGAAGTCAGACGTCATAAAAATTCCATCACAGGACAATACCTTTCCGGGAAACTTAAAATTGATGTTCCCCAAAAGCGACGAACACTCACGCAAACGATGACACTCAATAAAGCGCGCGAGCATAATCTTAAAGAGGTGACACTGGAACTTCCCTTGGGCGGCTTGGTTTGTCTCTCGGGTGTTTCTGGCTCAGGTAAATCGACGCTGGTGCATAAGGTGCTTATTCCGGCGATTAAAAATTATCTCTCTCGCGGAAGAAAATCATCTAGTGCAAATTACCACTCCATCTCAGGGGTGGATAAAATTCAAGGCATTATTGAACTTGATCAATCACCGATCGGGCGCACACCTCACTCAAACCCAGCGACTTACACCGGACTTTTTGATGATATTCGAAATATCTTTTCGCAAACCAATGAATCCAAAGTCAGAGGTTATAAACCAGGACGCTTTTCTTTTAACGTGAAAGGGGGAAGGTGTGAAACCTGTGAGGGAAATGGGATGCTCAAAATTGAGATGCATTTTCTTCCGGATGTTTATGTCACCTGCTCTGACTGCCAAGGCTCACGCTATAATCAAGAAACACTTTCTATTCTTTATCGAGGTAAAACCATTTCTGATGTCCTCAATATGAGTATTGAGGAAGCGGCCCCATTTTTTGAAAATCATCCTAAAGTGAACCGCGCGCTTAAAGTCCTTAATGATGTGGGTCTTGGTTATATTAAACTTGGTCAACCTGCCACCACTCTTTCTGGTGGTGAGGCCCAACGACTGAAACTTTCTCGGGAACTATCCAAGTCAACTAAAGGCTCCACACTTTATGTGTTAGACGAACCTACGACAGGTCTGCACTTTGAAGATATTAAAATCCTGCTTAAAGCACTCAACAAACTCATTGATCAGGGCCACTCGCTGCTTATTATTGAACATAATTTGGATGTTATTAAAACCGCAGACTGGGTGATTGACCTTGGCCCGGAGGGTGGTGAGGCCGGAGGGCTGATTGTGGCCCAAGGAACACCCGAAACTGTGGCAAAAGTCCGAGGGTCTCACACGGCCAAATACTTGTCCAAATCACTTCAAGTCGATTAATTCAACTATTCTGGGCAAATTCTGCTC
This sequence comes from Bacteriovoracaceae bacterium, assembly GCA_947442115.1. Classification (GTDB taxonomy): domain Bacteria; phylum Bdellovibrionota; class Bacteriovoracia; order Bacteriovoracales; family Bacteriovoracaceae; genus Peredibacter. The sequence continues at coordinate 1,154 of CANEVK010000338.1, forward strand.
TCCTCCATCACTTTTCCTTAAATAGCTATACTTAAAGGTGTGGTCTTAAGGAAAGGACTGGCTATGCGTTTGATTGACCTCTTATCTCTCATCCTACTTTTGGTGCTCATGAGCTGCGCCAGCTCGAGTCGCGTGAAAATTTCTTCTTCTCCAGATAAAGCAGAAGTAAAAGTCACCACTAATGATGGTGAAACGAAATCACTAGGAACAACACCCCTTGAAATTGAGGGGAGAGAGATCTATGCCAATGCTTCTCGCATGAGCATGCTTCATGTTTCCAAAGAGGGTTTTGAAACGCAAAATATTTTTATTGCCCAGGACTCAAATCAAGAAAACTACAACATTAATGTAAAGCTTAAGACTCGATCAGAAGATGCTAAGGGTCTTGAGATTAAGGCCCGTCAGGAAAAACTCGCTAAGAATATTGCTGTCTCCAATAACCTGATTAATAAAAAGCGTTTTGAAGAAGCCGAGCGAGTGCTGATCACGATCACGCAAGATTACCCTTATGTGAGTGTTTCTTTTGATCTCTTGGGGAATATCTCTTATTTACAACGAGATTTTAGAGCGGCCCTGAATTATTACCAGAAGTCTTATCAAATCAATCCTGAGAATGCAGAAACCAAGATGATGATTGATAAGCTCAAAACGATGACAAACTAGGAACGACGATGAAATACAGTATCGGCCTATTTATTGCACTCACTGGTTTTTATCTCGCGAGCGAGCATCTCGGTCAAAAGATAGATGCGTACTGGGACTTTGTGGCCTTCTTTGTGGTGGTCTTCGGAACAACAGCGGTCATGCTGATTTCAAGACCGGCCACTCCTTTTAAAAATCTTCTCTTCAAATTTATCCAAAAATTTTTCCTTGGTTCTCAAGGCCATAAAAAAGCAGCCGAACAATGCTGGGAAGTTTCTCTTAAAAGAGAAGCTATTAAAGATCCAAGATTCATTGAAGAACAAATTCTTAATGATGGTTTGGAGCTTATTTCCCTTGGTTTTGATAAAGATAAAACCATCGATATTCTCTCTCAGCGCTACCATCATTATGAAAATCAAATGATGCTTCTTTCAGCTTGGTTTAAAAGAAATGCGAAGTATCCACCGGCCTTTGGTCTGGCCGGAACAGTCTTGGGTCTTATTCACCTGATGCGAGGTATCTCATCTGGTATTGATTCAAAAGAGACAGGTCTTCGAATGGCCGTGGCCCTGGTGGCGACATTTTATGGACTCCTTTTATCTAACTTAGTTTTAAACCCGATTGGGGAGTGGCTGATTGAAGAGGCGAAAAAAGATCAGCAAAAATCTGAGATGGCGATTGAGGCGATTGGTCTCATGATGGAAAACGTCAATATTGTGGAAATCCAGGAGAGAATTAATTCTTTCCTTGATCCATCAGAGCGCATTAGTGGACTTAATTTTCAAACTGAGGCCGAAGCGACATGAGCTACATGAAAAAGCATCGACCATTAGAAATTGAAGAAGATTCAGAGGGAACTTGGGCGATCTCCTATGGAGATATGATCACGCTTCTTTTGAGTTTTTTTGTTATTTTCTATAACGCTGATTTTGAAAAAAATAAGCAAGTGAAGCTCAATCATCACTTAAGTTTTGATATCGAGAATTTAAAACCTCATCTCACCACTGTTAAAGCTGATCCAGTAGCTAAAAAAGCCGCTGTAGAAGGAACTCCTGGAGACACCAGTGCTTCAAATATTTCTGTGAATGGTCTTTCTGATTTTGATATCAAGGTTCATGAAGTGGGTGATAACCTCGTGGTCACCTTTGGTAAAATTTCATTTTTTGACTCTGGTTCCACTGAAGTCAGAAAAGAAACGATACCTTTTCTTAAACTTTTTACTGAAAAATATCTTCCTTATGCAGGAAAGTATCAGTTAAGCATCAAAGGCTTCACTGATAAGAAGCCCGTTCGAAAAGAGCGTCGAAACTATAAAGACA
>CANEVK010000339.1 GCA_947442115.1 Bacteriovoracaceae bacterium
ACCTAAAGGTCTACTTTTGCACGTCACTGCTGGCAATGTTTTTTTAAGTAGTATTGATTCCTTACTGATGGGATTTCTCACTAAAAATTTATCGATACTTAAAGTGAGTAGCTCTAATACTTTTTTCCCTATGTATTTTGCTGAGCAATTACTCCTTTTTGATAAGCAAAAAATTCTTTCAGATAAATTTGCCGTGCTTCACTGGAAGGGGGGCGATCAAGAAACGGAAAAATTTATTAAAGAGAAAGTTGATACCATCATGGCCTGGGGTGGAGAGGAGATGATTCGAAGCTATCAGAAGAATCTTCCTCATCATGTTAAACTCATCGACTTCGGCCCCAAAATTTCTTTGCAGCTTATTTCGAAGGCGGCCATTGAGAAATCAAATCTCAATAAAGTGGCCGAGGCGATCGTAAGAGATATAATTCCCTGGGATCAAGGGGCCTGTGCTTCACCCCAGAACTTATATGTTCAAGAGGGTGTAGATACAGATTCTTTGCTTGAAGCCATCAATAGGGCTTTTATGAAGGCACCTCCACGTGGTCACTTGAGTGCAGATGAAGCCGTAGAAATTTTAAAAGAAAAATACCGTGGGTGGTATTCAGAATTAATGGAACAAGGAAAAGTTTTAAGTGGCGAGTCTCATCTGGTCCATTTAGAGGAAAATCGATTTGTAAAACCTTCGCCTCTCGGAAGATCTTTAATTGTTAAAAGATATAAAAATCTTGAAGAGCTTTTTGGACTCATTGAACCTTTCTCTTACTATCTACAATCCTGCTCTTATCTTCTGACCGATGGGGAGAAAGGGGATTATCTCAATGAGTTGTCTCTCACTGGCCTCAAGCGTTTTGCTCCTCTAGGGACGATCACGTTTGGAATGGATGGGGCCCCCCATGATGGGCGCTATGTGCTCCGAGAGCTTGTTCATTTTATCGGGGATGAGGCACGGATCCAAGATTTTGGAGAGAAATACAACGTTCTTCAGACTGCTGCAAAATTAAAAGAAGAGTTTGAAAATCATCGCCACCCTGAGGGATATGTTTTTTCATCCGGTGGCACGACTGGTGATCCGAAGTTTGTTCATTTTAGTTATGAGGAATTTGATTTAACGACCGACATGCTGGCCTACAATTTTGAGGCGCAAGGAATCAGGCGCGGAATGACAGTGGCCAATTTATTTGTTGCAGGAAATTTATGGTCTTCATTCCTGGCCGTAGAAAAGGCCCTTGAAAAGATTGGGGCGATTCAGCTGCCTATCGGTGGATTGTGTCCCTCTGAAAATATTCTTAGCTATTTACATAAATTTAAACCAGATGTGGTGTTAGGTATTCCCTCTTTACTGGTGATGAATGCTGAGCAGGCGCTGGCCATGGGTTTAGAGCTTAAAATTCCAAAAGTCTTTTATGCTGGCGAGGCCATGTCAAAAACTCGCCGAGAGTATTTAGAGAAAGTTTGGGGAACAAGTTATTTTGGTTCGGCAGGGTATGCCAGTGTCGATGCAGGTGTTATTGGTTATCAATGTCAGCACTCAGATGTGGGTGTTCATCACCTTTTTAGTGATCATGTAGATTTAAAAATAATTGAAGGCGAAGGGGTTGTGACCTCTCTCACACGTGCTTCCATGAAGATAAAGAACTATGCCACTGGTGATCGCCTTGAATGGATTGACGGAGTTTGTGATTGCGGGAGAAAAGATCGACGATTTAAATTATTAGGTCGAATCGATAATCTTATTCAGATTTGGTCCTGTCGTATTAACTTAAGCGATATTGAGAAATCTTTGATCGCACTTGATCCTACCATCTTATCTTACCAAGTTATTCTGACTGAAAAAAAAGAAGGGGATAAATTATCTGAACGTTTGCAGATCATTTATGAATGCGATAAAGATAAGCAAGTAGCTCCTCAAGATCTTGCCCAGGTTATTTATCAAAACTCTCGAGACCTTAAAGACACTCTTGCTTTTGAGGATTTTATGGAAAATCTAGAAATTCAAAGTGTCGGACATGGAGGAATAAAAAGAAATTCGCGTACGGGCAAAATAAGCTTAATCGTTGATCGTCGTCATTGATCAAAAAAATCAATCAAAGCAAGTGGGAGAGGAAGTTTATCCCAATTTAAATTAAATTTTATTTTAATCTTTTGATTTTCTGATTCCTCAAATTCATAAAAAGACTGATCTCTTTTTTCTAAAATATCTTTTTCCGAGTAACAATATTCGCTGGCCTTAATCGTTTCGTGATGAGCATTGAAGGCGAGGCAACCATAGGGTTTGATTTCCATGGGAAGAGCACACCCAAGTTCTTGGTGATGGAAAAAGGGACAAGTGTATGTCCGTCGAATAAAGCTGCGCTTTCCGTTTCCAAATGATTGATCCAGTCGAAAGTCTTTTATTGTTTTGTGTAGTTTTTCCCGCAGGGCCTCATCAAGGCGTCCGCTACTTTTAAGATATTCAAAAATCTCAAAAGCTTCCAAAGGAGTGACCATCATGGAATTTGCTTCATACGTGCAACAGGTTCCAGCACAGTTTGAGCAGTTAAGATTTTTAAGAGAAATCTCTTCCATGCGATCAATGAGAATTTTTCGTCTTATCGAGCTATTCATGGAGCTCAAAATAGGCAGTCCAATTAAGATCGTCAATAAACGACAGGGATAATTGAGTTGTTGTGATGCGTCTAATTAATTTTTATTTTCCTGTTTGAGGTTTACGAAAAAGCTCAGATTTAGTACACCAGAGGTTCGCATTTTTATTAATTCTTAGGGAGATCAGCATGATGGAATCTTGGTTGAACGTGTGGGTAAAAACCCCAGTGATCTTTGGAGTGGTGGCACTTATTGTTGCTGCTTATTTCTATGCCAAAGTTATGAAGCTAGGTAAGGGGACAGAAACTATGGAGCGCATCGCGGGCTATATCCGTGAAGGTGCAATGGCGTTTTTGTTCACTCAATATAAAACACTTGCCGTATTCGGTGCAGTGGTTGCGGTTTTAATTGGTGTTTCGCTAGGCCCTATCGCAGCAGCTTCATTCGTTCTTGGTGCTTTCCTTTCGCTCCTTGCTGGTTTCATTGGTATGAAGGCTGCAACGTATGCCAACGTTAAAACAACTCA
>CANEVK010000340.1 GCA_947442115.1 Bacteriovoracaceae bacterium
ACATGATTCCCCCCGGAGGAGGCAATCTTACATTCAGGAATTGAATTTATGACCTGGTGCAAATCAAACTTTATTTTTCATGGTGCATTTAGCCTTTATTCGGCAACCAGAGCATGGATGACTAAGTTTGTTTATTGGTACAACCAGATTCATCTTCACAGTAGCATCAGGTTTGTTACACCGTATTAAAGACACTATGGACACTACGTAGAAGTTTTAGAGAATAGGATGGTAGTTTATCCAGCTGCTAAGGCGAAAAATCCAAAACGATGGTCAAGGCAGGCAAGGTGTTGGGATGAGGACAATCATGTATTCTTGAATTCAAGAAAAGTTAAATTAAAAGAAGCTTCTTGAAAATGTAGGCGACAACTATCTTAAAATTCTCCGCACGCATCGCCTTTGTGCTTCAGGAGAGTAAGCCTAAAGTTTTTCTTCCTTGGCATCCATGAGGATTTTACGAATTAGTGGTACATTAAGTGGTTTTTTAAGAATCGCCTCAAAAATAATATCAACTGGAATGTTAATCTCTCCCGAAATAAGATATTTCTTAAGATGAGCAGGACTTTTTTGGGCGAGTTCCAAACCAGTCATTCCTGGCATTCGGTAATCCATGAAAAGTAAATCCGGAGGATTTAAGAGAATTTTCTCAAGAGCTTCTGATGGATCATTAAAAGTAGAAACGATAACTTCTGAGCTTGCGAAAATATCAACAAACAATTCACATAATTCAGGTTCGTCATCAACATAATAAACTTTAATCATCAGAATTATTTCCAAGATTCACAAACTTAATTTCAAAGCAGGTAGTTGAAAAAGTTCTATTTAAAACAATCGTTGCCTGATGCTCATCTAAAATGCCCTTAGTTATTGATAAACCAAGTCCTGTTCCTTCCCCCACACTTTTCGTCGTAAAAAAAGGATCAAAAATCTTATTCTCTAATTCAGGAGGAATCACGGGGCCAGAGTCAATGACTCGAAGTAAAACATGATGATCCTCTTTATGGGCCGTAATTTTGACCCATTTTTCATCATTTTTCTTCACAGCATCAATCGCATTATTAATTAAGTTTATCAGAACTTGCTCGATACCTAAATCATCACAAACTATGCTGAGATCACCAGCACACTCTTTAATAATTGGAGTCATGAAGCGTGAAGACTTAATATCTGTGAGAATCATCACTTCATCAATCACTGAGCCAAGATTAAAAATACGCTGTTGGTTTTGTTCTGCAGATCGTGAAAATTTTTTCAATCCGCTGAGGATTTTAGAGATCCGATCACACGATTTCAGGATAGATTCTTTCTTGGCATTAAATTTTGCAGGATTATCCTTGAAAATTTCGATGATTTCAGCAGAACCAGCAATGATGGCGAGCGGATTATTGACTTCATGAGCAATACCGGCCGACATTTCCCCAAGTGAAGCGAGCTTCGATTGATGGAATAGCTTATTTTTTTGCAACTCCACTTCTTTCTGTATTCGAATTTCTTCTGTAAGGTCATTATGGGTTCCCATAAAACGCAGGGGCTTTCCCTCATCGTTAATCTTAGTAATTTTTCCTTTCGCGTGGATATGGATCCATTGACCATTTTTGTGGTTCATTTGAAATTTAATGTCAAACTTCTCCACTTTTTTCTCGATGCATTCTTGCGCTAATTTAAATACCCGGTCTGTATCTTCGGGGTGAGTTAAGTCTTTAAACGTTTGTAACTTTTGCTCAAGTTCATCGGTTGAATAACCTAAAATTTCACACCAACGCGTATCATAAATGACTTGATTTGTTTCTAGGTTCCAATCCCAAACCCCTAAGTCAGATGCTTGAAGCACAAGAGATAAATTCGCATTTAGCTCATTGAGTGTATCTGCGTTGATCTTCGCACGCTCTTGTTGCATGAGTTCCATTTCATACAAACTCACTGCGAGAACATTATCTGAGGAGATTCTTGCCTCATCGTATTCCCCATAGGTCTTATTAATACGAATTAAAAAATCTTTCCAGGTTTGTAGATCCTTAGGCAAATCACTTTCAGAAAGCGCAAGCTTTCTTAACTGTCTCATAAGTAGTGGACTTAAGCCTTGATCTTCCCTCATTACTTAATTTTTTCTTGAATAAGAGTAACGGCAATCGTCTGATTATGAAGATCACAATATCCAGACTGTCCCGGAGCAATTTCGCCGTAGGAATAAAACCCTGTTTGAACCGTCCCCTTCGGTAAATATTCAAACACTTTTTCTACTTCGCCTTCAGTATTTTCACCTAAGACTAATCTGCGCCCAACACAACTAACAACAAGACTCAGGGTATGAAGGGAGTGATCTATCTTGGCCGAAGTCATTTGTGAGACATTTGTTGCTGCTTCGAAAAGATTTTCATGGCCGGCCCTCATTAACTGAATACTTGTACCCTCCGGAACGTCCCCAGCAAAAGTCATCGATTGGTTGACCTCATCTACAGACAGAATCGTTCGGACAGCGTTTCTTTTTATTTTATCTTCTCCCGACTCAAGAAAGATGGGAAAAAGGAGGGCCGAAGAGGGTAGCTTTTTTGCCTGCTCTCCCAGAAACTGTTTATACAGTTCCAAAGCTGGCTTTTCATCCAACTCAAAAAGCACATTTGCATCAGCTTTTGTAATCGAGCGAACAGGACCAAAAGGAATCCATCCACCATCAGCAGAGGATAATATCGTAATATCACTCCCATAAAATCCAACGGCTGATGCCACATTTTCAGTGGGCATTCCATCTAAGAGAACATATGTATTTTTAAAATTTGGTCCGTCTCCTGCAAAGCCACCAGAAAGATTTAAATCAGGACCCAAAATATTTTTTAGCCCCTTGATCAATGACGTACCATTAACGACAAGGCCATCCGAAAGAAGATAGATACCTGCAAGCCCCTCTTTTGAAAACTGTTTGGCAAGTTCAACCCCAACCTGCTCGGAACTCTTGCTCTTTATTTCTGTGACAGTGGAGATTTTTATTTTAGTGTTTTCAAATTTTATACCGGTTAAAATAATTTGATCGTCACAGATTTCTGTATGTTTAATTTCTCCCGCACCAGAGCAGCCCATAAATACGGA
>CANEVK010000341.1 GCA_947442115.1 Bacteriovoracaceae bacterium
GATGACGGGTGGTAAAGTTCACCTTAATTTGCACGTTAAAGTATCACCAAAATGGTTCAATAATAATTTTGTTCTGGATGAGATCGGACTTCCCCGCACTCAGAATTCAGCTCGCGTGTGGAGGAAAAAATGAATAAAAGATCAATGGTCGTTTCGATCATCGGCAGACCCAATGTGGGTAAAAGCACGATTTTCAATCGCCTCATGAAAAAGCAATACCTCGCAATGACTCATGATCAGCCGGGAGTCACTCGAGATCGCCACTATGGGATCTTAAATCTTGAGGAACTCTATGAAGGAACTCTCTGTGAAGAGGATATCATCTTAGTTGATACAGGTGGATTTTATCCTGAAAAGATAGATGTCGATCCTAAAAAGAAAAATAACATTGATCCTTTCTTTAATATTATGGCCGATCATGCAAAACTGGCCATTGATGAGTCAGATCTCGTTCTCTTCGTTGTTGATGTGCGTGATGGTCTTTTGCCTTTTGATAAAGGGATCTGTGACTATATTAGATCAACTAAAAAACCCTTTTGGCTCATGATGAATAAGTTTGATTCTGAAAAGCAAGAAGGTGATCAGTACGATTTTTTCAATCTCGGCCTAGATGATGAAGACATGCACCGAATATCTGCTGAACATAACAGGGGCTTTAACGATCTTCGTGAAAGGCTTATGGGGGCGGTGAAAAAGTTTCAGCAAACGGAAAAAGCAAAAACGGAAGAAGAATTCTTACAGAACGGAGTTAAACCTCGTAATGATGTGGTCTCTTCTGTGGCGATCATTGGCGCACCTAATGCAGGTAAATCGACATTACTCAATTGCTTGATTGGAGCTCAAAGGGCCCTCGTCTCAGAAATTGCAGGAACGACAGTGGATCCTATTGAGGGCTATATTGATTTGTATTTCGGGCCTGATTCAGATCTTCTCACAAGTCAGGATAATATGTTCCGCAAAGATAACTCAAAAATCTTTGAGGAAATGAAGATGTATGCAGACTCTGGTGACTTATCACCTGTAGATCTTGATGAAGAAGACCTCACTGAAAATGAGAAGAAAATCTACATCGAGTTTGGAGCGACAGAAGAGTATAAGGGTTTTGCTGATGAAGAAATTCAAACTGGCGGATCTTCAGATTTTAGTTTTGATGAATCCAATGTAGGCGAAGACTATTTTTCTGAAAAACAGATCATTAGTGATATTGAAAAAAACTGGGATGCCCCAGCTGAGGAAGTCGAGAACCTAGAAAATGCTCTTTATGTGAATAGATGGCGCTCAGTGAAGCTTGTGGACACTGCTGGTATCCGTAAAGCGAAACTCGTTGAAGGCTTTATAGAAACTCAATCTGTCTATCGCTCTCTACGTGCCATTTCTGAGTCTGACGTTGTTTTATTTATGATTGATTCAACCTTAGGTATTACTCACCAAGATCGTCGTCTCATTGATATTGCTCTTGAAAAAGGGAAGTCTTTGATTGTTTGTTTGAACAAAATCGATCTTCTTAAAGAGATCTTTGCTGATCAGAAAAAGAAAAAAGAGTGGATGCAAAACCTCAGAGATCAGGTGCCTTGGCTTGGGTTTTGTCAGCTTGTGACCATTTCGGCCCAGAAGAATAGAAATATTAATTACCTTCGTGAAGCCTTGAAGCGGACTGTGGTCGTGAGAAACCGCAAGATTCCAACTGGTGCTCTAAATAGAACTCTTTCAACTTTGACGGACAGAAATCCTGTTGTGATTAAAAAGACGAGTGGCGCCCGATTTAAAATTAAGTATGCCTCGATGTTAAAATCAAGTCCTCCGACTTTTTTAATCTTTTCAAATAAATCTCAAGGGATTCCAGATAACTATCGTCGATATTTAGTGAATGGGCTTAGGACGCAATTTGATCTTACTAATACACCCGTCCATCTTATTTTCCGAACCTCTACGGATATTGAGAGAAGAATGAAAAAAGTTGAGAAAAAAAACGCCTCTACCAAGTAAAGTTATAGGTGACCATGACTGACAGAGCATTGCCGGTCAGGTCACTATAACCATATGTGCTTCCAGGTTCAGATGATTGACGGTAATCTTGGGTGTATTTATCGAAGAAATTTACGACATGATAGAGAAACTCTATATCTAGGTAGGAAGCTTTGAGTTCAATAGGAAATTCAAAGCCAAATCCAAGTCCTGTACCAATTCCTCCACCTTTTTGAATTTCAAAGTTTTCCTGATCAATGAAATTATTGGTTTGATACCAGTATTCAAGGCGACCAATAAGATAGGGATTTGAATATGTAATGGCCGTTCCTAAGTCCGTAGTATCGAGAAAATACTTAAAACCAGTAAAAAGCCTGGTCATGTCTGTAACAACGGCTCCAATTTTATCCTGTTCCGGGTATCCATTAACCACTGTATCAAGAATCATGGTGTGTTTTGAGTACTCAACACCAAGTAGAATAGCTTTTTGAAAATCTAAAAAATAATTAACTGATAAGTGAAAGGTTGGGGGATTATCATCATAGGCCCTGCCTCTATTACCAGTGAAGGTTGTTATTCCTCCGCCCAGATTGACTGAAAAAAAACGGCCATATCGATAAAATCTTTCATCTTCCAGCACCTGACTTGATTCAAGATCTTCATTGAAATCAGAAAAGATGTCGCCACCACTAAGCGTGGTATCATCATCTAATTCTTGCATGACTTGGTCACTGGATTGTGCCAGAGATAACTGAGCTGAAAAAAGAAAAGATAAGAGAGTTAAAATTTTTATCATAAATTAGAGATAGAAATGAACTCCGGCCTTAATTATTTGATCTCCTAATGTCTGGAAGGTGCTCCCACTTTCATCCACTTTTCTGACTGAAAGACCATACTCAAGACTGAAACCGAGGCTTTCTAGGCCAGTGAAATGAAATTCAGTTCCAAAGGTCCCGTCAACTTGGTACCCAGATTCGACTTTCGAGTCTGCAGTTAAATAATTTTCACTCGCTAAGAGCCCGGCCATGTAAAAATTTAGCTGTGGCTCGTCAAAAATGATGCGGTAGAGCTTAATTCC
>CANEVK010000342.1 GCA_947442115.1 Bacteriovoracaceae bacterium
ATATCTAACAGAATTAAATTTGGTACTCCGTCCCTTTGAAGTAATTCAAGAGCGGCAACTCCATTTTCTGCGACCTGAACCTTGAACCCCTCATCCTCAAGAAGCTCCGACATGACAAATGAAATGCTTGGATCATCTTCAACCACAAGAATTGTCTTCGATGTTAATCCAGTCATAGATTGGTATCGCTTCTAGGGAGATCAAAATAAAAAGTACTGCCGTGCCCGAGCTTGCTCACGACTCCAATTGCCCCATGGTGCAAATCCATAATGCTCTTGCAAATAGAAAGTCCAAGTCCTAGACCACCTGCACGAATCGTTGCATTAGAGCTACCTCTGGCAAAAGCGGTAAAGAGCAAAGACTGCTCATCTTCAGAAATACCTGGGCCATGATCTGTGACGGACACTCGGACGACAGAGGGCATAACCTCGAGCATGACTTGAATGTCGCTATTGCCGTCATACTTGATAGCATTATCCAGAAAATTGATGAGAACCTGATCTATTCTGGCAGGATCTAAATTGATTTCGATCTTTTGATCTGGTTTATTGAAAATAATCCGACTCTCCGGAGCTCGCAGTTTAAATTCTTCGACACATTCAGAAATCAATGACGTCAAGTCAGTCTTAACGGGAAGCAAAGAAAGTAGCCCCCGCTCTAATCTGGACATCTCTACAAGATCGACCACTAACCTGGACAGGAGGTCAACGGGTGATCGAAGCCGTGCCAAAAAATCAAAGGGAATAGGCTGACCTTTTTTTGTTCGTCTTTCGCACAACTGAAGTACAAGTGAGATTGAAGCAATAGGATTACGCAATTCATGGGCAGCAATATCTAGGAACTTGATTTTCCTATCGGCCAGTTCTTTCACTCTAGCGGCTACTTCACTGGCCGCTTCATTAGCAGCAGCAAGTTTCAAGTGATGGAATGACCGAATTTGTTCATTCTTGAGCTCGATTTCAAGTTCAGATTCCCGTGTCCGATCTATATTGATACCCCACATCTTGGAAGGTTTGCCATTCTCGTCTCGGATAATAAACGCACGAGTTCGAATTTCTTGAACCTTTCCAGTGTTCTTTTGAACGACTTGAAAGGTGGTATCAAAGGACTTTCCACCAGCTACCGCAATATTTATCTCTTCAATAGCTTTTGCCTTTGTATCGGCAGATAAAGAATTTTCCCACGCCTCGTATGCACCACTGAAGTCAGATGGATCTAAACCATAGAGGCGGTACATGTTTCTATCCCACTCGAGATTATTCGTGATCAGATCCCATTTCCATATCCCGATCCCAAGAGAGTCAACAATAAAAACAGCATCCTTCCGAGCTTGAGCTGATTCATGAGCTGATTCACGAGCTGCTTTACGAACTGATTCAAGGGCTGATTCACGGGCTGCTTCACGGGCTGCTTCAAGAAGTAAAATCTCGGCTTCTTTGGCGGCGTCTTCAAGTAAAACATCAGCTGCTTTTGGGGAACCCTCTCGTAACTGCCTGGCCTTTTCCGCGGCTTTTTCAATTAACAGCCTGGCCTTTGCGGCGGCGAGCTTAATTAACGATTCGTTTTCCTCGGTAAATTCATTCATTTTTTTTAACCCAATAACTATTAAAAATTGTTTGACCTTAACAGAACGGCCCGCCGAACCAGACTCAATTTATTCATAAGATAAATTTCTGGGACATTTTCATAACGTTTCAAGGGACCTAGGGAAGGACGATAACACAATTGTAGGAATTCATTTCCTAACAGGCGAAGAGAAATCCCCCGCCCTGGGGAAACTTGAGGAAAAAAGTTCCTCCTTTTGACTTTCTCCGTCTCAAGTTAAAATTCTGTGAATGAAGAAACCCCTGGTCTATTTACCATGTATATTAGTCCCGATTGCTGACCAGTTAACTAAGGCTTTCACTGTTACTCAAATTAAAAATACCGGGCTTATACTGGGGTATCTCTCCGACTTCTCGGCTTTCACGAAAAGCGTTCTCATCACTTCTAGTTTCTTAATTATTCTGGCATCATTTATTCTATTGATGATTCTTCTTAATATCGAACTGCCACTTCTTCGATTCTCAGCTTCTCTGTTCGTAGGCGGAGTTTTTTCTAATTGTATCGACAGAATGTTGCTTCATTATGTGAGAGATTTATGGTCACTAAATGGGGAAATATTTTTTAATTTTGCAGACTTTTGCCAATGGATAGGAATTCCGCTTTTGATCGGTTTAATATTTTACCATCGCCAGGAGATATGGAAGGAAAACTGCGTTCGCAAATCCTTCATTATTATCAGTAAAAGCCATTTTAAGATTATCAAAAATGTATTAACGATTTTTCTCGTTACTATGGCGATTTACTTTCTTTTTAATTTGTCTTTTTTGAAATTCCTGAACGTTGGTGAAACTGCTTACAAACGTTACCTGTTTCTGAGTCTCATCTTTGGAAGTGCTAACTTCATTTTATCGGCGGTTTTTATTTTTATTTACGCACAAAGAATCGTTGGACCTCTGCAAGCTCTCCACCGACATCTCGTTGACGACAAACTTAGTCTTTCAAACTTTCAAATCAGAAGAGGGGATCCCCTCGTTGAATTGAAGGAAATATCATCAATCATTCATGACATGGAAAAAAAATTATGAAATTAACTCGTCAAGTAATTATTCCTTCGGGATTATCTCTGGGTCTTTTGGTGATATTTTTTACTTTTCAAAACTGCGGAAGCAATTCTTCAGTAAAAAAGCAAGTAGACGACCAATCTGATTCTATCATCCAAACCAATTTGAGGGTGGATGATTTGAATAACATTCTTTTCGGCATGGTTGAAAATGAACGGCAGGAAAGGATCAATTCAGACATCCAGATCCTTGGTCAAATTACAACTCTGAGGGGAGAGCTAACATCTCAGATTTCTGAATTGAACTATTCTGTGACCATAATGGATAAAGCAATTGCTGGCCTAAGCGAGCAGGATAAAAAGTTTTCTTCAGAGGTCAGCTCACTTGAAAGCTCATTCATGGACCTAGAAAAGCGATTGGACATAAAACTC
>CANEVK010000343.1 GCA_947442115.1 Bacteriovoracaceae bacterium
GTTTTGTCCGGCCATAAAGCCATAATAAAGAGCATCTCCAAGGATTCTATCTTTAGAAACAAATCCAGAGAAAAATGGGATACCGGCAATCGCTAATGTACAGCACATCATCGCGAAGTGCGTGTAAGGCATATACTTACGAAGGCCACCGAGTTTTGGCATTTCCTGCTCATGAACAGAGTGGATAATTGATCCTGCAGATAAGAAGAGACAGGCCTTAAACATAGCGTGAGTAATCACGTGCATAAAAGCAGCATTGTAAGAACCCACACCCACACCAAGAATCATGTAACCAAGTTGTGAAAGTGTTGAATAAGCAAGAACTGCTTTAATATCAGTTTGAACTGTCGCAATCGTGGCTGCCCCGAAAGCAGTAATGGCTCCAATCACAGCAATAAACCAAGTGATATCTCCAAGAACCATCAGAGGATACATACGGAGTGAAATCCAAACTCCGGCCGTTACCATGGTCGCTGCATGAATAAGGGCTGAACCTGGAGTTGGCCCCATCATCGCATCAGGTAACCATACTTGAAGCGGGAACTGAGCTGATTTTCCCATCGCACCGAGGAAAATACAAAGAGCAGAAAAAGTAGCAAAAGAAATTCCTAGAACTGAAAGTCCTGTGAATTTTCCTTCAGCAATCGCGGCATAGATATCTACATAAGCGACACTTCCAAGAACCATCCAAATCGCTACAATTCCTAAAAGAAGGAATACATCGCCCACCCGTGTGGTCATGAAAGCTTTAAGGGAAGCATCTCCGGCTTTTTCTTTCTTATTATAAATGCCGATGAGTGAATATGAGCAAAAACCCATAATTTCCCAGAAAATAAAAAGAGAGAAGAGGTTATCTGAAAGAACAAGACCTAACATCGCAGATGTAAAAAGCGGGAGAAAAACAAAAAAGCGACCATGTTTTTCATCATGATCCATGTACCAAGTTGAAAAGAGGTGAATGAGTGTCGCTACACCAGAAACCATCAGAAGCATAATGGCCGACATGTTATCGATATAGATCCCCATGTCGACTTTCCAAATCTTAGTCCCATAAGAAAGGTCAAACCATGTAAAAACCTTATGGATATAAAAATCAGAAGCAAATTTACCGAAGAAAAAGTCTCCGAAAATTCTTGCCGAGAAAATAAATGAAATAAAAATACTTAAGGTCGCCAACCAATCACCCTGGCGAGGTAACTTTCTGCCCAAGAAAGCATTAATAACAAAAGCTATTACTGGAGCAAGAAAAATTGGGGCAACACTACCAACTGTATATTCCATATCCCTATCCTTAGTTTCTTAACTGAGTCGCTTCATCAATATGAATTGTTTCTTTGATTTGAAAGAAACGAATGACTATAGCGAGACCAACGGCTGCTTCAGCTGCAGCAACAACAATAATAAAAAGACTGAAGATGTGACCATCAAGGTTGTTGGTCACAAAACGAGAGTAGGCGACAAAATTTAAAGCCGCGGCATTGAGTATGAGCTCAATTCCAAGCAAGATAGCGACGATATTTTTTCTCGCAATCATCACCACGAGACCCACCACAAAAAGCACCAGCGAAATAATTAAATAGGAAGCTAAACTCATCATATATATATCTCTCTTAATTATGTTTTCTTGGACGTGCAATAATCGCAGCACCCACAAGGGCCCCAAGCAGAAGCACGGAAGAAATTTCAAAGGCCAAAACATGGTCTTTCACTAATAAGTGACCTAGCTGAGAAACTGTTGAAGGAAAATCATTAGTGACTTTAGCTGAAGGTAAAGTTTTGATCAGACCTGAAAGAAGCTTCACATTAGTCAGAAGGAAAACAACACCAACGAGAAGACCTAATCCGTATGTCCATTTATTTCCCATCGACGCCGGTAAACCCAAAAGGTTTTGAGCACGAGAAACAAAATCTTTCCCACCCGTTAACATCACAGCGAAAAGCATCAGAATAACGACTCCACCCATGTAAACCATAATTTGAGTGACTGCGACAAAATCAGCACCGAGTGTGGCATAAAGGCCAGCAACACCCACCAGCGTTCCCAGGAGGAATACACAAGAATGCATGATGTTCTTTGTCACTAAAACTGCAACGGTACAGGCAAGTGTTAAAAAAGCCGAAGCAATAAAGAGAAATTGTAAAAACATGTTAAGTCCTTAATTAGTGTCCGCCAAAAATCAGATCAACCATCGATTTACCGTTAAAGGCCACTACCCAAATAGCACATCCAACAAGATTGAAAATTGAAATCGGTGTTAAATATTTCCAACAAATTGACATCAGCTGATCCACGCGCAGACGAGGAAATGTCCAGCGAACCCAGATAACGACATAATAAAGAGCTAAAGTTTTTGTCATAAACACAGCAAACTGAAGCGCCTGCAAAGGAAGAATATCGAGTGTTAATCCTGGAATATTGTAGCCACCTAAAAAGAGAGCGGCAGCCACACCACACACCACAAAAACTTCAATATATTCAGCGAGCGCAAAAAATCCAAAACGCATACCTGTATACTCGGTGTGGTAACCAGAAACAAGCTCAGACTCAGCTTCCGGAAGGTCAAAAGGAGCACGGTTGGTTTCGGCTAAAGCTCCTACGAAATAAACAAAGAAAGCAATGAAAGCAAAAGGGTTATGGAGTAGAAACCATTGATGAGGTAATCCACCTTGCTGACCAACAATCGTTCCAAATCCCATTCCGCCGGCCAGTAAAGTAATCGCTAAAATAGAAATGGTCACAGGAATTTCATAAGAAATGATTTGGCTCGCCCCTCTCATTCCCCCTAACATCGACCACTTTGAATTTGAAGCGTATCCACCTAAGAATACACCAACACCAACGAGGGAAGACACGGCCACCAGATAAAAAATTCCGACATTAAGATCTGTCATAATAAAACCACCAGCAAATGGAAGAACTGCTAGAGTGGCAAAGACACCGACAAGACAAAGTAGAGGAGCAAGATAGAAAAGCATCTTATCGGCCGTGAGGGGCATGATGTCTTCTTTAACAA